>NZ_JBSFLV010000032.1:0-85811 GCF_053599215.1 Streptomyces sp. NPDC001002
GGGCGGAGGCCGAGGTCACCGTCGAGGCTCGGCCGCGGACGTTCACGCAGGCCGCGGGGCTGGTGCTCTGGTACAACACCGAGGCGTACGTGAGCACCGGGGGCCGAGGGTCCCTACCGGCCGGGGTACGAACTCGTCGCCGAGCAGCTGCTGGAGTACATCGCCGAGCAGAACCTGCGCCCGGGCGACCGGCTCCCCACGGAGCAGGGACTGGCCGAAGTCCTGGGCGCCTCCCGCAACGTCACCCGGGAGGCGGTCAAAGTCCTGGCCGCCATCGGCCGGTTGAGCGTGCGCAGAGGCGCCGGCATCTTCGTCGCGGAGGCCTCCGGCGGGCTGGTGGACGATCACCTGGCGCACTTCCGCCCGACGAGCATGGACGACGTCCTGATGCTCCTGGAGTACCGCACGGTGATCGAGTCGGAGACGGCCCGCCGGGCCGCGGGGCTCGCCACCCCGATCGAGGTCCGCACCATCCGGGAGAGCGCGGAGAGTTCACTGACGGCGGGCCGGCGCGGCGACGCGCACGCCTTCGCCCGGGCCGACGAGGCCTTCCACGACGCGGTGGGCGCCGCCTCCCACAACGTGTTCCTGAGGTCGAGCGTGGCCGGCGTACGGCGCCTCGCCTCCCAGTCCGACGTGCTGCTCTTCCACGGCGACGCCCCCGGCTCGCTGGAGGTCGCCGCACGACAGCACCTCGCCATCGCAGAGGCGGTCGCCGCGGGGGAGGCCGATCTCGCGAGCGAGTTGATGGTGGAGCACATCGCCACCACGCGGACCCAGTTCGAGCGGAAGATCCGCGACCGGCTGTTCAACCTCGGTGACCGCGCCGCCCCCGGGGCACCCGCGCGGCCCTCGACGAGCGCCGGTCCCGGCGACTCCTCGCTGCCCCCGCAGACGTCGGCCTCCTAGGCCGACCTCGTACGGGCGCCCCCCGACCGACGTCCGGGGAGGCCGGTGGACGACCGGCCTCCCGCGCCACATCCTCCAGGCGATTGGATTTCCGTGTCTGTTCCGTCTGCGCGCAGAGGCCGCCGTGTGCCGCTGCGAAGAGTCCTCATAGCCGCCGTGTCCCTGGCCGCCGCGGCGGCGCCCCTGACCGTCACCTCCGCCCAGGCCGCCGCGCGGCCGTCGGGCCTCACCGTCTACGTCTCCCCGACCGGCAGGGACACCGGCCGCGGCACCGCCGACCACCCTTTCAGGACCCTGGAACACGCACGGGACTACGTGCGCGACGCCAAGTCCAAGGTGCGCGGCGACATCCACGTCCGGCTCAAGTCCGGGACGTACCAGCTCAGTCGCACCTTCGCCCTGACCGCCAAGGACTCCGGCACGGACGGGCAGCGGATCGTCTATGAAGCCGCACCCGGCGCGCACCCGGTGATCAGCGGCGGCAAGCAGGTCACCGGCTGGACCAAGGCGGATGCCGAAGGGAAGGTCTACAAGGCGAAGTTGACCGGCCTGGACACCCGACAGCTCTATGTGAACGGCGAGTTGAGGACCCGGGCCCGCAGCGGGAAGAACCCCGCCGGCTTCAGCAAGACGTCCACCGGCTACACCTTCACCGACTCCGCCATCAGCGCGTACAAGCGCCCCTCGGACCTCGAAGTGGTCAGCTCCTGGGGCTGGAAGCTCATGCGCTGCCCCGTGGCGTCGATCTCCGGCAACGCCATGACGATGCAGCAGCCGTGCTGGAACAACGCCCACCTCCAGAGCGGCCAGGAGATCCAGAACCCGACCTGGCTGGAGAACGCCCGCGAGCTGCTGGACAGCCCGGGGGAGTGGTACCTCGACAAGAGCGCAGGCTACGTCTACTACCAGCCCGAGCAGGGCGAGAACATGAAGACCGCCGACGTGACCGTGCCCGTGGTCCAGGACCTGGTCGACCTGAACGGCACCCGTGCGAACCCCGTCGCGAACGTGTCCTTCCAGGGCATCACCTTCTCCTACTCCACCTGGCTGGAGCCGAGTTCGTCCGACGGGTTCATCGAGGGCCAGGCCGGCTTCCGGATGGTCGGCAAGGACAACCCGGACTTCGACTCCACGCGCCTGAAGTGGAAGAAGACACCCGGGGCCGTCAACGTCAGCCACGGCGAGGGCGTCGAGTTCACCGGCAACACCTTCACCCACCTCGGCGCGGTGGGCCTGAACCTCAACACCGGTACGCAGCACACGACCATCACCGGCAACGTCTTCCGCCAGATCGCCGCGACCGGCATCCAGATCGGCGGGGTCGAGTGGGGCGACGCCCACCCCGACGACCCGCGGGACATCACCAAGGACACGCGGGTCGACAACAACGTCGTGACCAAGGTCGCCGATCAGTACAACGGCTCCCTCGGCATCCTGGCGGGCTACACCGACTCCACGGTGATCACCCACAACAAGGTCTACGACCTGCCCTACTCCGGCATCTCCGTCGGCTGGGGCTGGGGCCTGACCGACCAGGGCGGCAACTCGGCCTACCCGAACAACGCCGGCGTCCCGGTCTCCGACACCCCCACCATCAGCCGGAACACCGTCGTCACCGACAACGAGATCAGCGACATCATGAAGTCGCAGGCCGACGGCGGAGCGATCTACACGCTCAGCAACAACCCCGGCGGCACGGTGTCCGGCAACTACATCCACGGGGTCCCGGGCCCCGCCTACGGCGCGGTCTACCACGACGAGGGCAGCCGCCACTGGACCAACACCGGCAACGCCTTCTGCGACGTCACCTTCCAGTGGCTGCTGATGAACCACGCCGAGGACAACACGGCCAAGGGCAACTACACGACCCAACCCGCCTTCAGCGTCCAGTACTTGAGCAAGAACAACGACGTCAACGGCAACATCACGGTCGGCGCCTGCGACCAGCTGCCCGCCTCGATCGTCAACAACGCCGGTCTCCAGGCGCCCTACCGGCACCTCGACCCGGGCCCCGTGGTCACCGACCACAAGGCGCCCACCGCCCCCGGCACCCCGACCGCGACGACCGACTTCCCGACCGTCGCCGACCTCACCTGGGCCGCCGCCACGGACGACACCGGCGTCACCGGCTACTCGGTCCGCCAGGACGGCAAGCTGGTCAACGCCTCCGGCAAGACCTCCGTACGCCTCTCCGGCCTCACGGCGGGACGCACGTACACCTTCACCGTCACCGCCCGTGACGCGGCCGGCAACGAGTCCGCGCCGAGCAAGGCCGTGCAGGTCACTATGCCGGACGGCACGGACCTGGCCCTGAACAAGCCGGTCACCGCGTCCTCCGACTCCGAGGGCAACGTCCCGGCGAAGGTGAACGACGGTGATCTGTCGACCCGTTGGGCCCAGGGCCTCGGCCTGCCCGACCCGTCCTGGATCCAGGTCGACCTCGGCGCCTCGTACGACGTGAGCGGCGCCGTCACCACCTTCGAGAAGAGCAGCGGCTACAAGTACCGCATCCAGGTGTCGCCCGACGAGGTCCACTGGACGACCCTCGCGGACCGCACCGCCGACAACACCACGGCGCAGACCGACTACGCGCACACCGACACCCCGGTCGCGGGCCGCTTCGTCCGGCTCACGGTGACCGGCTCCAGCGGCAACGGCGGCAGCATCTACGACTTCCAGGTCTACGGCACCGCCCGCGCCCCCGGCTCCGACCACACCGCGCCCACCAGCCCGGGCAAGCCCACCGTCAAGGCGCTGCTGCCCAGCCTGGTGGACGTCGACTGGCCCGCCGCCACCGACGACACCGGCGTGACCAGCTACGTCGTCTACCAGGACGGCCAGCGGATCGGCGTCACGGACAAGACGACCTGGCGGGTCGCGAACCTCAAGCCGGCCACGGCGTACTCCTTCACCGTCGTGGCCAGGGACGCCGGACTCAACACCTCCGAGCCCAGCCCGGCGGCGGAGTTCACCACCCCGGCCGACGACAACCTGGCCCTGAACAAGACGGCGACCGCGTCCTCCGAGTCGGACGGCTACGCCCCCGCGAAGGCCCTCGACGGCAACCTCTCGACGCGCTGGGCCCAGGGGTTGGGACTCCCCGACCCGTCCTGGCTCCAGGTGGACCTCGGCAAGGACACCACCGTGTCCGCCGTGGTCACGACCTTCGAGTTGGCCAGCGGCTACAAGTACCGCCTGGAGTACTCCACCGACGGTCAGAGCTGGTCGACGTTCGAGGACCACACCGCCGACAGCACCACCACCCAGGTCGACTACGCCTTCGCCGACACCCCCGTCACCGCCCGCTATCTGCGCCTGACCGTCACCGGCTCCAACTGGAACGGCGGCAGCATCTACGAACTCCAGGCGTACGGCGGCTTCTGAGCCACGCGCCCGGCGACCGGCACCCGGCCGGCTCCTCCCACACAGAGACGAAAGCCAGGATGAAGATCACCCATGTCGAAGTACACCGGATCGACGTTCCGGCGGCCGCCCCGCCCTTCCGCTGGCGGAACGGGCTGAGCGGAAGCGCTCCGGCCGGCGACGGCGCGGTGCTGCGCATCGGGACCGACGAGGGCGTCGAAGGGGTGGCCCTGTTCGCCCGCCCGGGAGCGTTCAGCACGCTCACGGATCTGGTGGACCGGGTCTTCCGGGAGGAGCTGACCGGCGCCGACCCGTTCCAGCGGGAGTGGCTGTGGCACCGCGTGTGGGAGCTGGACCGCATCCACGAACTCCCGCTCCCCACCCTGGGGTTGATCGACATAGCCCTGTGGGACCTGGCCGGCCGCTACCACGGCGAACCGGTCTGGCGCCTGCTCGGCGGCTTCCGGGAATCCATCCCCGCCTACGCCTCCACCTCGACGTTCTCCTCCACCGAGGAGTTCCTCGACGTGGCCGACCAGTGCCTGGAACTCGGCTACCAGGGGATCAAACTGCACGCCTGGGGCGACGCCCGCAGGGACGCGAAGCTGTGCCTGGCCCTGCGGGAGCACGTCGGCCCGGACGTGCCGCTGATGTACGACGGTTCGGCCGGCTTCGACCTGCCGGACGCGATCCGCGTGGGCCGGGCGCTCTCCGAGGCGGACTACCTCTGGTACGAGGAGCCGATGCGCGAGTTCAGCGTCTCCGCGTACCGGCAGCTGGCCGAGACCGTGGACGTCCCGCTGCTGGTGGCCGAGACCTCCGACGGGGTCCACATGAACTCCGCCGACTTCATCCGCGCGGGCGCCGCCACCTTCGGCGTACGGGCCAGCACCAACCTGCGCGGCGGCATCACCGGCGCCATGCGCACCGCCCACCTCGCCGACGCCTACCGGCTGCGGGCCGAGGTGCACGGCTCGGACATCCCCAACCACCACCTGTGCATGGCGATTTCCAACACCACCTACTACGAGTCCCTGGTGACCGCGACCCGGGTGGTGCGCGAGCGCCACGTCGACGCCCAGGGCCTGGTGCACGCCCCCACGGCACCCGGCATCGCACTACCCCTCGACCTCGGCTACGGCAGCGAACTGCTGCTGTACGTCGAACAGCCGCGCTGACGGCAAGAACAGAAAGGCAAGACGATGACGTCTTTCACGTCCACCAGAGCTCTGCGCACGGCCGCCGCCGCGCTCTCCCTGACCACCGCGGCACTTCTGGCCGGCTGCGCCAGCGCCGACACCACCTCCCGGTCCTCCTCGGACCAGTCGAGCTTCAAGCCGGCCGCGCAGAAGGACGGTTCGCAGATCACCGTCTGGGCGGACTCGACCCGGCTGCCGTCGGTGCAGAAGTACCAGAAGGCGCACCCGGACGTGAAGATGGACATCGTCACGTACGACGGCGGTGCCGACGGCTCGACGTACCTGCAGTCCAAGGTGCAGCTCTTCGACCGGACCGGCAGCGGCTGGCCGGACGTGGTGTTCGGCTCGCCCACCGACGTGACCTGGGCCTCGGAGCCGACCAAGCCGGGAGTGCAGCCGTTCGCCGCCCCGCTGGACGACAAGCTCGTCCCGCAGAACACGCTGAACGGCTTCGCCAAGGGCTCTTTGACGCCCTGTCAGTTCGACGGCCACACCTACTGCCTGCGCAACGACATCGCCCAGGTGGTGCTCTGGTACAACAAGTCCCTCATGGACAAGTGGGGTTACCAGGTCCCCACCACCTGGGAGGAGTACGAGGCCCTCGGCAAGAAGGTGGCCAAGGAGCACCCCGGCTACCTCGTCGGCTCGGTCGGTGACACCAACTCCCATGAGTCGTACTTCTGGTCCGGCCAGTGCCCGGCCTTCGACCTGGTGAAGCCGGACACCCTGCGCACCGACCTCCAGGACGTGAACTGCACCCGCACGGCGAAGCTCCTGGACGGTCTGATCGACGCCAAGGCCGTCACCACCAAGGGCTTCTTCAGCCAGGGCTTCGCCAAGGAGAGCGGCAACAAGGTCCTGATGGCGTACGGCCCGTCCTGGTACGGCCAGTACCTCTTCAAGGCCGCGTTCAACGCCCCCGCCAAGCAGATCGCGGCGGCACCCCCGCTGACCTGGCAGGGGGAGACCAAGGCGGCCACCGGCAACGTCGGCGGCGGGGTCTGGATGGTGTCCTCGCACAGCGCCAACCTCAAGGCGTCCACGGACCTGGTCACCTGGCTGACCACGTCCGACGAGAACCAGGCGTCCGCGCCCACCTACCCCGCGTACACCGCCGCCGCGCAGGCCTGGCTCAAGAACCCGGCCAACAGCGACTACTTCGCCAATGACGTGAGCGAGGCCTTCGAGCAGGCCGCGAACGAGGTGTGGACCGGCTGGTCGAACACCCGGTTCTCGGACTCCACCGCCTGGTCCAGCGTCGTCCTGCCCGCCCTCACCGCCGGCAAGAGCCTCACCGAGACCCTCCCGGCCTGGCAGAAGGAGATCGCCAACGAGGCGAAGGCGCACGGTTACAAGGTGGCCGACCAGTGACCCTGCTGGAGACCGAGCGCGTCGCCGTCTCCTCCCTGCGCCGCGGCACCACCGCGCGGCGCAGGGCCGGCGGCCGCGCGGGCTATTACTTCGTCATCGGCTACACGCTGCTGCTGCTCGCCTTCGGGGTCGTACCGACCGCGTACTCCTTCTACCTGGCGTTCACCAACGACCAGGGCCAGTTCACCGGCTTCAACCAGTTCGTCAAGGTCGTCCAGGACTACCGCTTCGGGCCGGCCTTCGGGCACATGCTCGTCTACCTGGTGCTGTGGCTGGTCGCCCTCGTGGTCCTGGTCGTCCTGACCGCGGTGATCCTGCGCAGCCGGGTCCGCCCCGCCACCTCGGCCCTCTTCCGTTTCCTCTACTACATCCCCGGCGCCCTCGCCGGGGTGGCCAGCGTCCTGGTCTGGCTGTTCATGCTCGACCCGGACGTCAGCCCGGTGTCCTGGCTCCTGAAGAGCCTGGGCATGCAGACCTTCGCGGCCGTACTCGCCCCCGGCAACCTGCCGTTGATCCTCATGCTCATCGCCTTCTGGACGGGCGCGGGCGGCTGGATGGTCGTGATGTACGGGGCGCTCAACAACATCCCCGACGAGGTGCTCGAAGCCGCCCGCATGGACGGCGCGGGCCCCTGGCGCACCGCCTGGCACATCCAGATCCCGATGATCCGGCAGTGGATCGTCTACATGACCATCATGGCCTTCGCGACCGGCACCCAGCTCTTCGTCGAGCCCCAACTGCTCCAGACGGCCAGCCTCGGCCGCGTGAGCCCCACCTGGTCACCCAACCAACTCGCCTACGTCTACGCCTTCCAGCAGGGCGACTTCAACGGCGCGGCAGCCATCTCCGTCGTGCTCCTCGTCGTGGGCCTCCTGGCCGCGGGCCTGCTGGTCGCCCGCTCGAACCTGTTCAAGTTGGATGAGTCATGACGCCCTCAACTCTCTCCCCGGCAACGGCGACGGCACCGGCGATCCGCCGCGTCCGGCCGTCCCGAGCCCTCTCCTTCCTGGTCGTGGCCCTGCTGCTGGCCTTCCTGCTGGTGTTCTTCGTCCTGCCGGTGATCTGGCTGCTGCTGGCCCCGTCCAAGACGGCCGGTGAGGCGGTGCGGGACAACCCGCTCTCCTTCGGCTCGTTCCACCAGATCGGCGCGGCCTGGCGACACTTGTTCGCCTTCCAGGACGGCGCGATGCTCACCTGGCTGCGCAACTCGGCGATCTACTCGGGCGGTTCACTCGTCCTGACCCTGGCCGTCAGCATCCCGGCCGGCTACGCCCTGGCGCTGACGAAGTTCAAGGGCCGCAAGACCCTGCTCGTGATCACGCTGGTCACCATGATCATGCCGCAGGCGACCCTGGTGCTCCCGGTCTTCCTGGAGCTGAACCGCTTCCACCTCATCGGCACGGTCTGGTCGGTGATCCTGCCCTTCTCGTTCTACCCGTTCGGCGTGTACCTCGTGTACATCTACTTCGGCAGCAGCCTGCCGAGAGACCTGCTGTCGGCGGCACGGATCGACGGCTGCAACGAATGGCAGCTCTTCGCGCGGATCGCGCTGCCGCTGGCGAAGCCGGTGATCGGCCTGGTCGCCTTCTTCAGCTTCGTGGGCAACTGGAACAACTTCTTCCTCCCCTACCTGGTCCTGCCGAACAGCAAGCAGTTCCCGGTCCAGGTGGGCCTGAACCAACTCCTCACGTCCACCCCGTCGTTCAACCCGGTGGCAGGAGCGGGCCTCAACATCACCATCCCCGAACTGGCACTGGCGATCATCGTCGCGATCCTGCCGGTCCTGGTCCTGTTCTTGTTCTCCCAACGCACCTTGGTGTCAGGCATGTTGGCAGGGTCAACGAAGGAATGAACGGTGCTATTCAACGGGGCGGTGCTGCAGCGCCCCGTCAGGGGCGCGGGGAACTGCGCGACCAGCCACGACGCACCCGCGGACAACAACGATCCCTCACCCCTCCAACAACATCCTCTGCAACTCCCGAGCCGCCCGAGGCGGAGCCACATCACTCCGGTGCGCCAGCGCGATCGTCCGCGACAACCCCGGCCGAGCCAACGGAGTAACCCGCAACCCCCGCCCCGACCGCGCCGCCACCATCCGAGGCACCACAGCCACCCCCAACCCCGCCCGCACGAACCCCAACACCGCGTCCATCTCACCTCCCTCGACGGAGAACGTCGGCTCGAACCCCGCTGAACGACAAGCCGCGACCGTCAACTCCCGCAGGTCATATCCATGCCGGAACATCACCAGCCGCTCACCCTCCAGGTCGGAGATCCGGACGGTCCGCCGCCCCGGCCCACCCGGCGCCGACGCCTCCGGTGAGGACACCACCACCAGGTCCTCCCGCAACAGCTCCACCGTCGTCAGCGCCGGAGACGGCGTCGGCAGCGGCAGCACGACGAGCGCGAGATCCAGCGCCCCGCGCGCGAGCTCCCGTACGAGGTCGTGCGAACCGCTCTCCTCGATCAGCAGCCGGATCCCGGGATACCGGTCGTGGAAGGCGCGCAGCACATCCGGCAGCAGGCCCGTGCACAGACTCGGCGTCGCCCCCAGCCGCACCCGCCCACTCCGCAGCTGCACCAGCTCCTGCACCTCGTGCCGGGCCGTGTCCGCGTCGGCCAGGATGCGGCGGGCCAGCGGCAGCAGCGCCTCGCCGGCGTCGGTGAGGCTGATGTTGCCGCGCGCCCGCAGGAACAGATCCGCCCCCAGCTCCCGCTCCAGCGCCTTGATCTGCTGGGAGAGGGAGGGCTGGGCGACATGGACCAGGTCGGCGGCCCGGGTGAAGTGCCGCGTCTCGGCGACCGCCACGAAGTACTGGAGCTGCTGGAACTGCATACTCGTACCATAGCCGCTGCCTATCGAATCAAGCCGGACCATGTCTTGGACCGATCGGCATGCGGAGGCCTAGCGTCGGTGGCATGGCTCTGGCAACGCGGACGGACCGACGGCCGTCGATGGCGCGGACCGTGTGGGACAGCTCCGTCGGCAAGAAGACCGTGATGGCCGTCAGCGGCCTGATCATGCTGCTCTACCTGGTCGTCCACATGATCGGGAACCTGAAGATCTTCTTCGGTTCCGGCGAGTTCAACCACTACGCGCACTGGCTGCGCACCGTCGGCGAGCCCTTCATGCACTACGAGTGGACGCTCTGGCTCATCCGGATCGTCCTGGTCGTCGCCGTGATCGCGCACGCCGTCTCCGCCTACCAGCTCAGCCGCCGTGACATCAGGGCGCGGCCCAGCAAGTACGTGCACAAGAAGGCCCGGTCCAGCTACGCGACGCGCACCATGCGCTGGGGCGGGATCATCCTCGGCCTGTTCATCGTCTGGCACATCCTGGACCTGACCACCGGCACCGTGCACTCCGGCGGCTTCCAGGAGGGCCACCCGTACCAGAACGTCGTGGACACCTTCTCCACCTGGTACGGCAACGTCATCTACATCGTCGCGATGCTCGCGCTCGGCCTGCACGTCCAGCACGGCTTCTGGAGCGCGGCCCAGACCCTCGGAGCCGGCAGCCGCACCCGCGACCGCGCCCTCAAGACCACCGCCAATGCCCTCGCGCTGCTGCTCACGGCCGGCTTCATCGCCGTACCCGTGGGCGTCATGACCGGAGTGGTGAGCTGAACATGACTTCCTACGTGGACTACGCGACCGGCGAACCCGTCGCCGACACCAAGGCCCCGACCGGCCCGGTCAACGACCGCTGGGACACCCGCCGTTTCGAGGCCAAGCTGGTCAACCCGGCCAACCGCCGCAAGCACACCGTGATCGTCGTCGGCACCGGCCTCGCCGGCGGCTCTGCGGGCGCCACCCTCGCCGAACAGGGCTACCACGTCGTCCAGTTCTGCTACCAGGACTCCCCGCGCCGCGCCCACTCCATCGCCGCCCAGGGCGGCATCAACGCGGCCAAGAACTACCGCAACGACGGCGACTCCATCCACCGGCTCTTCTACGACACCGTCAAGGGCGGCGACTTCAGGGCGCGCGAGTCCAACGTCCACCGCCTGGCGCAGATCTCGGTCGAGATCATCGACCAGTGCGTGGCGCAGGGCGTGCCGTTCGCCCGGGAGTACGGGGGTCTGCTCGACACCCGGTCGTTCGGCGGTGTGCAGGTGTCCCGGACCTTCTACGCCCGTGGCCAGACAGGGCAGCAACTGCTGCTCGGGGCCTATCAGGCGCTCAGCCGGCAGATCGCCGCCGGGAACATCGAGATGCACCCGCGCACCGAGATGCTCGACCTGATCGTCATCGACGGGAAGGCGCGCGGGATCGTCGCCCGTGACCTGATCACCGGGAAGATCGACACCTACTTCGCCGATGCCGTCGTACTGGCGAGCGGCGGCTACGGCAACGTCTTCTACTTGTCGACGAACGCCATGAACTCCAACGCCACCGCCGTCTGGCGGGCGCACCGGCGCGGCGCCCACTTCGCCAACCCCTGCTTCACGCAGATCCATCCGACCTGCATCCCGCGCACCGGCGACCACCAGTCCAAGCTGACGCTGATGAGCGAGTCGCTGCGCAACGACGGCCGGATCTGGGTGCCGAAGGCCAAGGGCGACGAGCGTCCGGCGAACCAGATCCCCGAGGACGAGCGCGACTACTACCTGGAGCGCATCTACCCGTCCTTCGGCAACCTGGTCCCGCGCGACATCGCCTCCCGCGCCGCGAAGAACGTCTGCGACGAGGGCAGGGGAGTCGGCCCCGGCGGACAGGGTGTCTACCTCGACTTCGCCGACGCCATTCAGCGGATGGGGCGCAAGGCCGTCGAGGAGAAGTACGGCAACCTCTTCGACATGTACGCCCGGATCACCGCCGAGGACCCGTACACGGTCCCGATGCGGATCTACCCGGCCGTGCACTACACGATGGGCGGACTGTGGGTCGACTACGACCTCCAGACCAGCGTCCCGGGCCTGTTCGCGATCGGTGAGGCCAACTTCTCGGACCACGGGGCGAATCGCCTGGGCGCGAGTGCCCTGATGCAAGGGCTGGCCGACGGCTACTTCGTGCTGCCCGCGACCATCAACGACTACCTCGCCCGCAACCCGCACCAGAGCGCGGTCACCGACGAACACCCCGAGGTCCAGGAGGTGTTGGCCGACACCGAGGACCGGCTCAACCTGCTCCTGTCGGTGGACGGCGACCGTACGCCCGACTCCTTCCACCGTGAACTGGGCGAGCTGATGTGGGAGTTCTGCGGCATGGCCCGCAGCGACACCGGACTGCGCAAGGCACTTGAGCGCATCCCGCAGATCCGCGAGGAGTTCTGGCGCCGCATCAAGGTGCCCGGCACCGGCGAGGAGTTCAACCAGTCCCTGGAGAAGGCCAATCGGGTCGTCGACTACCTGGAGCTGGCCGAGCTGATGTGCCTCGACGCGCTGCACCGCGCCGAGTCCTGCGGCGGCCACTTCCGCGAGGAGTCCCAGACCCCGGACGGCGAAGCGGCCCGCCGGGACGAGGAGTTCTCGTACGCGGCCGCCTGGGAGTTCACCGGCACCGGCGAGGCTCCCGTCCTGCACAAGGAAGACCTGGTCTTCGAGTACGTCCACCCCACTCAGCGGAGCTACGCATGAAGCTCACCCTGCGCGTCTGGCGGCAGCGCAACGCCGACGCCGACGGCGCCATGTCCACGTACGAGGTGGACGGCATCTCCTCCGACATGTCCTTCCTGGAGATGCTGGACACGCTCAACGAGGAGCTCATCCTCAAGGGCGAGGACCCGGTCGCCTTCGACCACGACTGCCGCGAGGGCATCTGCGGTGCCTGCTCGCTCGTCATCAACGGCGACGCGCACGGCCCCGAGCGCACCACCACCTGCCAGTTGCACATGCGGTCCTTCGAGGACGGCGACACGATCGACATCGAGCCCTGGCGGGCGTCGGCGTTCCCCGTGATCAAGGACCTGGTGGTGGACCGCTCCGCGTTCGACCGGATCATCCAGGCCGGCGGTTACATCACGGCCCCGACCGGCGCCGCGCCCGAGGCCCACGCGACCCCGGTGCCGAAACCGGACGCCGACTTCGCCTTCGAGCACGCCGAGTGCATCGGCTGCGGGGCGTGCGTGGCGGCCTGTCCGAACGGCGCGGCGATGCTGTTCACCTCGGCCAAGGTCAACCACCTCAACGTGCTGCCGCAGGGCGCGCCCGAGCGCGAGACCCGCGTCCTCGACATGGTCGCGCAGATGGACGACGAGGGGTTCGGCGGGTGCACACTCGCCGGCGAGTGCGCCACCGCCTGTCCCAAGGGAATTCCCCTGGTGTCCATCACGAGCATGAACAAGGAGTGGTTGCGGGCCACGCGCAAGGTGGCCAAGAGGTAGCGCCGCAGACGTTCGCCGAGGGTGCGGACGGGCGGGGCCGGATGTGGTGCTCAACCCCCGGCCCCGTCTCGCGTTTTCGCCGCCCCCCGCCATTCAACAGGTCCACATCCGCTCTCCCGACACTCGTCACGTGCACGCCAACCGGCGTCGGAAGAACTGTTGCGGCCGGTTCTACGTTACCGGCCCCACTCGTTGCTCCGCCGAAATCCGGCCCCGCGACCAGGAGAGAGCCATGACCGGCGTTTCCACGCTCGACCGCCCCCCGCAGCCCGCGGCGCCCACCCGCTACACCGTCTCCGTCGCCCGCGACGAGGCCGACGTGCGGGCCGCGCAGCGGCTGCGGCACGACGTATTCGCCGGGGAGATGGGTGCCCTGCTGGCCACCCCGCAGCCCGGCTACGACATCGACCCCTTCGACGCCTACTGCGACCACCTGCTGGTCCGCGAGGAGGTGTCGGGCCAGGTCGTCGGCACGTACCGCCTGCTGCCCCCGGACCGGGCCGCGGTCGCCGGACGGCTGTACTCCGAGGGCGAGTTCGACCTCAGCGCGCTCGACGGGATCCGCCCCGGTCTCGTCGAGGTCGGCCGCTCCTGCGTGCACCCCGACCACCGCGACGGCGCCGTCATCGGCCTGATCTGGGCCGGCATCGCCCGGTACATGATCGACCGCGGCCACGAGTGGCTGGCCGGCTGCTGCTCCATCCCGCTGGCCGACGGCGGCGCGCTCGCCTCCGGCACCTGGGAGAAGGTGCGCGCCAAGTACCTCGCCCCGGAGGAGTACCGGGTACGCCCGCTGCTGCCCTGGGTCCCGGACGCCGCCGTCCCCGCGGCCTCCTCCGCGGAACTGCCCGCCCTGCTGCGCGGCTACCTCCGCCTCGGCGCCTGGGTCTGCGCGGAGCCCGCCCACGACCCCGACTTCGGTGTCGCCGACCTGTACGTGCTGCTGTCGATGCGCCGGGTCAACCCGCGCTATCTGCGGCACTTCCTCTCGCTCGTCCCGGCCTGATGAGCGTCTGGCTGCCGAGTGCGCCCTGCACCCCCAGGGCGTGCATCGAACCCACCCGGTCCCTCACGGCCGTACCCCTGGCCGTGCTGCGCCTCATGGCGGTCGTCGTCGTGGTGCTCGGCGGGATCATGCTGATGCCGCTCGGCGGGCTGATCCCCGCCGCGGCGGTGCGGCTGTGGTGCCGCTGGATCGTGCGGGCCGCGGGGGTGCGGCTCCGTATGACCGGGGCCGCGCCCTCCGGCGGCGGTCTGCTGCTGGTCGCCAACCACATCTCGTGGATGGACATCCCGCTGATGGCGGCCGTACGTCCGGCCCGGATGCTCGCCAAGGCGGAGATCCGGGGCTGGCCGGTGGCGGGGGTGCTGACCGCCGGGAGCGGTGCCCTGTTCATCGACCGGGACCGGCTGCGCGCGCTCCCCGAGACGGTGGCCCGCATCGCGGACGCGCTGGGCTCCGGCAGCGCGGTGGCCGTCTTCCCGGAGGGCAGCACCTGGTGCGGGCGCGCCCAGGGCTCGTTCCGGCGGGCCGTCTTCCAGGCCGCTCTCGACGCCGGTGTCCCTGTGCAGCCGGTGCGGCTGCGCTACCGGATCGAGGGAGGCTCGGCGACCACGGCGCCCGCCTTCATAGGGCAGGACTCGCTGCTGTCGTCGGTGTGGCGCGTGGTCTCGACGCGCGGCCTGGTGGCGGAGGTCGACGTACGGGCCGTCATCGCGCCGGGCAGCCACCCCGACCGCCGGTCACTGGCCCGGGCCGCGCAGCCCCGCGAGACGACCCAGCCGAACTGGACCCATGTCGCCCTGGTGGCCCGGACGGAAATCCCGAGGAGGTTCCGACGGAACGCTGTTAGCGTGGAGCCCGTGCAGGACATCAGGCGTACCCACACCGCAGCCGCGCGAGCGACCAGCTCCCCGGCTGCCGACGTCTGACCTCGTCACACTTCCCCGGCGGCCGGAGACGGACCGCCGGGACGACTCTCTCCTCCTCTCCCCGTTGTGTTCGCGCGGTCCTTCCCGGTCTCCCCGACCTCAGGTGAAGGAACACCGCCATGGACACGAACCAGACCCTCCGGACGTTCACCGACTTCTTCCGAGAGCGCGGACACCGGCCCGTCACCGGCACCTCGCTGCTGCCCCCGCCCGGGGACCCGGTGCTCTTCACGACGTCCGGCATGCACCCCCTCACGCCCTATCTCCAGGGCCGACCCCACCCGCAGGGCCGGCGCCTGCTGAACGTCCAGCGCTGTCTGCGCACCACGGACCTCGACGAGGTCGGCGACGCCACCCACCTGACCGTCTTCGAGATGCTCGGCTCCTGGTCGCTCGGCGACTACGGGCATCCACAGAGCCTGAGTTGGGGGTACCAGCTGCTGCGCGACGGCTTCGGCATCCCGGACGAGCGCCTCTACGCCACCGTCTTCGGCGGCGACGACCAGGTCGGCCCCGACAACGAATCCCTGCGCACCTGGCAGGAGTTGGGGATCCCGGTGGAGCTCACCGGCGAGGACAACTGGTGGTCCAACGGACCCGTCGGTCTCTGCGGCCCCGACTCCGAGATCTTCGTGTGGACCGGCGACGGCCCGCCCCGCCGTACCCCCACCACCGACCCGCGCTGGGTCGAGATCTGGAACCACGTCCATCTGCGCTACCACCGCCATGAGAACGGCGAGTTGGAGCCCCTGCGGCAACCCGGAGTCGACACGGGCATGGGCCTGGAACGGCTGCTGACGGTCCTTCAGGGCCGCCGCGACGTCTACGAGATCGACCTGTTCGAGCCGTGGATGCGGACGGTCCCTTCCCTGTGGGACCTGGACGAGCGATCCACCCGTCTGGTCTGCGACCACCTTCGGTCGAGCATCGTGGTCATCGGCGACGGCGTACGCCCCTCCAACACCGGCCGCGGCTATGTACTGCGCCGCCTGATCCGCCGTCTCCTCACCGCCCTGTGCCGCGACGACACCTCACGCGAACTCGCCGACCTGCCCTCGGAGTTGATCGAGCACACGCTGGACCACTTCGGGCAGACCGAACACGCCGACCTCGTCCGGGAGGTGCTCCTGGACGAGGAACGGCGGTTCGGCCGACTGCTGGAGCGGGGCCGGCGGGTCCTGTCACGGACGGAGTTCCGCTCCCGGCCGCTGGACGAGGAGGACTACGCCTACCTCCACGACACCTACGGCCTGCCCCGCGAGCTGGTCGCCGGGATCAGCGCTGGGTGAAGATGAAGCCGACCTTGTCGACCTCGTCGCCGCTGCGGCCGTGGAAGCCCGCGATCTGCCAGCCCGAGGGCGCGGTACGGGTCACGCAGTCGGAGGTCGTGGTGCCGCCGGCCAGCGTGCGTCCGAGGTTGGTCGTGAACTTGGCGTAGAAGATGCGGGTCTGGCCGTCCTTCTGGCCCTGGCAGAGGTTGGCGCCGGTGACGTACTCGCCGCTGCCGAGGGTCAAGGAGGAGGCGGTGCCGCCCGTGCCGCCGTGGGCGAGGGTGGTGCCGTTGGAGAGTGTGACGCTCAGCTGGTCGACGCGGGAGCCGGCGCGCAGGCCGATGGTGGTGGCCCGGGCGGCGGCCGGGACGCTGTTGATGTCCGTGTAGTAGTCGCCGTGCGGGCCGCCGAACTGGTCGCTGAGCTGGAAGGAGGCGTTGCGCGACCAGCTGAAGCCGACGGTGAGCGGGTCGTGGTCGGAGAGCATCAGCCCGTCGTCCGTGAGGAACTTGGAGTGCTCGTTGTTGTACGACGTGGCGTTCAGCGAGACCAGCTTGCTGCCGCGGTAGAGGACCTTGTCGACGACCTCGCAGGTGTTGGGCACGGTGGTCCCGGTCTGGTCGCACACCAGCGCGTCGCTGCCCTTGGCGGGCGGGGTGCCGCCGCGGATCAGCTGCACCCACGGGTCGGTGAGGCCGTTGGCGGCGGCGAACTCGGCGATGGTGTCGCCGGCGCGCGTGTAACGGGTGTTGGTGTCGCCCATCACCACGACGGCGTTGCCCGCCGAGTGGCTGCCGATGAAGGCGGTGAGCTGGTTGAGGTTGTCGGCGCGCGAGGCCAGGTCGCCGTCGCTGGTACCGGCGTTGGTGTGCAGGTTGTAGAAGTCGACGTACACGCCCTCGGCGAGGCGCTCGCGCATGAAGGTGAACCCCTTGGGGGTCAGACAGTCACCCGAGTCGAGCTGGCAGGAGTTCCAGCCGACCCGCTCGAAGTCGTCCGCGTCGTAAGGGATCTTGGAGAGCGTGTTGAGCCCGCTGCCGATGCCGGCCCCGCCGCTGGTGGCCGTGCGGTAGGCGTGCGCGGTGTCGGCGGCGTAGAGGTAGGCGTGGTAGTTGAAGTCCTCCTCGACGTGGACGATGTCGTACGGGGCGATCCGCTGGCCGATCGTCGTGGTGCTGGACTGACGGGGCGTCGGCGCGCTGGAGATGCCTTCGGGGAGTCCGGCCACGTTGTAGCTGAGCACATTGAAGGTGCCGGAGTCGGCCGCCGCGGCGGGCGGGGCGGCCACGGCGAGCCCGCCGACGGCGGCGGCTGCCGCCACCAGGCAGGCGAGGATTCTGCGCATGGGCTTGTGTCTCCTGGGGGAAGTGAGCGGGGAAGTAAGCGGTTGCCATAGGGGCATGGCAGAAGTTACCGCTGGTTACCCCGATCTGTCGCGGCCCTGACAGGACGGCATGATGGAGACGGGATTAAAGCTGCGGGAACGGAGGGGCGGGCTACGGTCCCAGCACCGCCGCCAGATACGGAGCCGTCGCGCTCGCGCCAACCCCCGCCACCTCCACCGGAGTTCCCGCCGCCACGATCCGCCCGCCCGCGTCCCCGCCGCCCGGCCCCAGGTCGATCACCCAGTCCGCGCCCGCCACGACCGCCATGTCGTGCTCGACCACGATCACCGTGTGCCCGGCGCCGACCAGTCCGTGCAACTGGCGCATCAGGACCTCGACATCGGCCGGGTGGAGACCGGTCGTCGGCTCGTCCAGGAGATAGAGGGTGTGCCCGCGCCGCCCGCGCTGCAACTCGCTGGCCAGCTTGATGCGTTGGGCCTCGCCGCCGGACAACTCCGTGGCGGGCTGGCCCAGATGCAGATAGCCGAGCCCCACGTCGAGCAGCGTCTCCAGGCTGCGGGCGACCGCCGGGGTGTCCGTGAAGAACTCCGCCGCGCCCTCCACCGTCAGGTCGAGCACCTGCGCGATGTTCCGTCCCCGGTACGTCACTTCGAGCGTCTCGGGGTTGTAGCGGGCCCCGCCGCAGTCCGGGCAGGGAGCGTAGGTGCTCGGCAGGAACAGCAACTCGACGCTGACGAACCCCTCGCCCTGACAGGTCTCGCAGCGCCCGCCGGCCACGTTGAAGGAGAAACGCCCGACGCCGTACCCGCGTTCTCGGGCCTGGTCGGTGGCCGCGAACGCCTTGCGTACGACGTCGAACAGCCCTGTGTAGGTGGCCAGGTTGGAGCGCGGGGTGCGGCCGATGGGCTTCTGGTCCACGGACACCAGGCGCTCGACGCCCGGCAGTTCCTCGGTGAGCTCGCCGATCAGCGTGGACTTCCCGGACCCGGAGACGCCGGTGACCGCGGTGAAGACGCCGAGGGGGAACTCGGCCGTCACCGCGCGCAGATTGTGCCGGGTCACCGGGCCGACCTTCAACTGGCCGCGCGGGGTACGCACTTGGCGGACAGGTGCGGGAGAGCGGTCGAAGAGGAAGCGGGCCGTCGCCGACTCCGGTACGGCGGCCAGCTCCGCCGGCGGACCGCTGTGCAGCACCTGCCCGCCGTGCTCGCCGGCCCCCGGGCCCACGTCCACCAGCCAGTCGGCGCCGCGCATCACATCGAGGTGGTGCTCGACCACGAACACCGAGTTGCCCGCCGCCTTGAGCCGCGCCAGGACCGTCAACAGGGCGGCCGTGTCCGCCGGGTGCAGTCCCGCGGACGGCTCGTCGAGGACGTACACGACACCGAACAGTCCGGAGCGCAGCTGGGTCGCGAGGCGCAGTCGCTGGAGTTCGCCCGCGGAGAGGGTGGGGGCGGGGCGGTCCAGGCTGAGGTAGCCGAGGCCGAGTTCGACGACCGGTGCGATACGGGACTTGAGGTCGTCGGTGAGGACGCGGGCCGCCGCCGAGGAGCCGTCCAGGGTCGCCGCGAGCTCCGCCAGGGGCAGCGCGGCCACCTCGGCGATCGTGCGGCCCGCGTACGTCACGGCGAGGGACTCCGGGCGGAGTCTGCCGCCGCCGCACACCGGGCAGGGCGCGCTGGTCAGGAAGCGCTCCGCGCGGGCGCGCAGGGCCGGGCTCTTGGAGTCGGCGAAGGTCTTCATGACGTACCGGCGGGCGCTCATGTACGTGCCCTGGTACGGGCGTTGGATGCGGTCCGCGTCCCGCACCGGGTGCACGGTGACGACCGGCTGCTCGTCCGTGAACAGGATCCACTCCCGCTGCTCGGCGGGGAGTTCGCGCCACGGCACGTCCACGTCGTAGTCGAGCGCGTCGAGGATGTCGCGCAGGTTCTTGCCCTGCCAGGCGCCCGGCCAGGCGGCGATCGCGCCCTCGCGGATCGACAGCGACGGGTCGGGGACCAGCGACTGTTCCGTCGTACCGTGCACGCGGCCGAGCCCGTGGCACTCGGGGCAGGCGCCGACGGCCGTGTTCGGGGAGAACGCGTCCGAGTCGAGGTGCTCGGCGCCGGGCGGGTAGGTGCCCGCGCGGGAGAACAGCATGCGCAGCGAGTTCGAGAGATTGGTGACCGTGCCGACCGACGAGCGGGACGTCGGCGTCGAGCGGCGCTGCTGAAGGGAGACGGCGGGCGGCAAGCCGGTGATCTCGCCGACCTTGGGCGCGCCGACCTGGTGGATGAGACGGCGGGCGTACGGCGCCACCGACTCGAAGTAGCGGCGCTGGGCCTCCGCGTAGATCGTGCCGAACGCGAGCGACGACTTCCCGGAACCGGACACGCCTGTGAACACGGTCAACACGTCCCGCGGGATGTCGACGTCCACGCCCTTGAGGTTGTGCTCGCGGGCGCCGCGGACGCGGACATAAGGGTCGTGAGGGGGCTGCATGACCCCGCGAGTCTATGCGAGCCCGCCCTGCGACGCCCGCTGACCTGCGCGGGTGCGAGGGCGTGCGCCCTGTGCCACGTTGGAAGGCGCAGAAGGTGCAGAAACTAGGGAAGTCTCACAAGTCCCCACAGGAACGGATGCCAGTCGCCACACGGAAGGTCCGTGGTCATGACCACTCCCGGATTCGGTTTCGGACGCAGCCCCTTCGAGGAATTCGACGAGCTGATGTCCCGGTATTTCGGCGGCTCCGGCCCGGCGGCGCCGTCGCGCCGGACCCAGCGCGTCGACATCGGCAGCCTGCTCTCGGAGCGGGCCCGCGAGCTCGTCGCCCAGGCGCGGGACATCGCCGCCGTCGAGGGCAGCGAGGAACTCGACGCCCGGCATCTGCTGGCCGCCGCCACCGAGCAGGAGTCGACCCGCCGGCTGCTCGCCGAGGCGGGCGCGGATCCGGACCGGCTCCGGGAGCGGCTGACCGCCGGCGGGGGCGGCGCCGCCAAGACCGAGCCCGCCACGCTCACCCCGGCCGCCAAGCGCGCGCTGCTCGACGCCTACCGGATCTCCCGCGCCGAGGACTCCTCGTACATCGGCCCCGAACACCTGCTCCGAGCCCTGGCAGCGAACCCCGAGTCGGCCGCCGGACAGGCGCTCGCGGGTAGCGGCTGGGAGAGCGGCAGGCTCCCCGCCTCGGGGACTGGCGCCGAGTCCGAGCGCAAGCGGCCCAGCAGTACGCCCACGGTCGACGAGTACGGCCGTGACCTGACCGAGGACGCACGGGCCGGCCGGCTCGACCCCGTGATCGGGCGGGACGAGGAGGTCGAGCAGACCATCGAGGTCCTCTCCCGGCGCAGCAAGAACAACCCCGTCCTGATCGGCGACCCCGGCGTCGGCAAGACCGCGATCGTCGAGGGCATCGCCCAGCGGATCGAGTCGGGCGATGTGCCGAAGACCCTGGAGGGCAAGCGGCTGGTGACCCTGGACCTCGCCGGGATGGTGGCCGGCACCAAGTACCGCGGCGAGTTCGAGGAGCGCCTGAAGAAGGTCCTCGACGAGGTGAGCGAGCACGGCGACGAACTGGTGCTGTTCCTCGACGAGTTGCACACCGTCGTGGGCGCCGGCGGTGGTGGTGACGGAGCCATGGACGCGGGCAACATGCTCAAACCCGCCCTCGCCCGCGGCCAGTTGCACCTCATCGGCGCCACCACCGTCGACGAGTACCGCAAGTACATCGAGAAGGACTCCGCCCTGGAGCGCCGCTTCGCGCCCATCCTGGTCGGCGAACCGTCGGTCGACGACACCATCGAGATCCTGCGCGGCCTGCGCGACCGTTACGAGGCCCACCACCAGGTCCGGATCACCGACGAGGCCGTCGTCGCGGCGGCCGAACTGTCCGACCGCTACATCACCGCCCGCTTCCTCCCCGACAAGGCCATCGACCTCATGGACCAGGCGTCGGCCCGGGTACGGCTGCGCGCCAAGACCCCGCCCGCCGACACCCGTGACATCGAGGACCGGATCGCCGCCCTCAACCGCGAGAAGGACCAGGCGGTCGCCGACGAGGAGTACGAGCGGGCCAGGGAGGTGCGGGACCGGATCAAGGACGCCGAGGCCGAACGGGCGGGCGTGGAGCAGGCCGAGGAGCACGCACCGAAGGTGACCGCCGAGGACATCGCCGAGGTCGTCTCCCGCACCACCGGCATCCCGGTCGCCCAGCTCACCGAGGAGGAGCGGGCCCGGCTGATGAAGCTGGAGGAGCACCTCCATGAGCGGGTCGTCGGCCAGGACGAGGCGATCACGGCGGTCGCCCGAGCGGTACGGCGGGCCCGGGCGGGCATGAGCGACCCGAACCGCCCCGTCGGCAGCTTCCTCTTCCTCGGCCCCACCGGCGTCGGCAAGACCGAACTCGCCCGCGCGCTCGCCGCCGCTCTCTTCGGCGACGAGACCCGAATGATCCGCCTGGACATGAGCGAGTTCCAGGAGCGGCACACCGTCTCCCGGCTGGTCGGCGCCCCGCCCGGATACGTCGGTCACGAGGAGGCGGGGCAGCTCACGGAGGCGGTGCGCAGGCAGCCGTACGCCGTGCTGCTGCTCGACGAGGTGGAGAAGGCGCACCCCGACGTCTTCAACACGCTGCTCCAACTCCTCGACGACGGACGGCTGACGGACTCGCAGGGCCGCACCGTCGACTTCAAGAACACCGTGGTCATCATGACGTCGAACATCGGCGCCGACCGCATCCTCGCGGCCGGGGTGGACGACTACGCCAAGGTGCGCGAGACCGTACTGCCGGTCCTGAACCAGCACTTCCGCCCGGAGTTCCTCAACCGCATCGACGAGATCATCGTCTTCCGCGGCCTCGACCGCACCCAACTGCGCAGGATCGTCGACCTGTTGCTCGAACACACCAGGCGTCGCCTGCACGCCCAGGACGTCACCCTGGAGGTCACGGACGAGGCCGCCGACGTGCTCGCGAACCTCGGCTACCAACCCGACTTCGGCGCCCGCCCGTTGCGCCGCACGATCCAGCGCGAGGTCGACGACCGGCTCGCGGACCTGCTGCTGGCGGGCGAGTTGAGCGCGGGCGACCGGGCGCGGGTGGACGCGGCGGACGGGGAGCTCAAGGTCACCGCGGTCCGGGACCAGGGCGAGTCCTAGACAACCGGAACGGCGAGGCACGGACGAGCGGAACCGGTTCGGCCCTGGGTAACTGGGGCCGTACCAGGGCCAGTTCTAGACGACCCCGTGCGCGATCAGACTGCGCGCGCAGTCCAACACCGCTTCCCGGGCCGGCCGCGGCTCCCAGCCCAGCACCGTACGGGCCTTCTCCGTGCTGTGCCGGTTGCGGCGGCCCAGGGACGGGGTGATCTCGCGGAGCGACGGGTCCCGGAAGCGGGCCACCAGGCGGACGACGAAGTCCGGGACCTGCCGCGTGGAGACGCGGCGACCCTCTGCGCCGAGGCCCTCGCGCAGGGTGCGCGCCATGTCCGCCATCCACACGAACTCCCCGGTGGCGAGGAAGCGTTGACCCGCTGCCGCCGGTGACGTCATCGCCCGGATGTGGACGTCGACGAGATCGCGGACGTCCACCACCTCCAGGCCGATCCGCGGGACGCCGCTCATCCCGCCGGAGAGCATGCGCGCGACGATGCCCACCGAGCCGAGGTTGTCCGAGGTCAGGATCGGCCCGAACACGGCGCCGGGGAGCACGGTGGTCAGCTCGGTCGGACCGTCGTAGGCCTCCATGAAGTCCCAGGCCGCACGCTCGGCGAGGGTCTTGGAACGGCGGTAGGGGATGAGCGTCGGATCGTCGGGATCGGTCCAGAGCGTCTCGTCGGTGACGCCTTCGGTGGCGTACGAGGACGGGCTCGCCGCGTTCGCCGCCGACGTCATCACCACTCGCCGTACGCCGGCCGCGGTCGCCGCGCGCAGGACGCGCAGCGCGCCGTCGCGGGCCGGGCCGATGAGGGCGGCGGGGTCGTCGGAGGCGGCGCCGAGCGGTGAGGCGACGTGCAGGACGAGGTCCACGCCCTTGAGGGCGGCCTCCCAGCCCTCGTCCGCCGTGAGGTCGGCGACGGCGAAGCTCAGCCGGCCGGCCGGGTCGACGGCGGTCGAGACCGCCTCGGTGACGGACTTCTCGCGTTCCGGGGAGCGCACGGTGGTCCGGACGTGGTAGCCGCGCCGCAGCAGCTCGGCGACGCACCAGCCGGCGATGTAACCACTGCCCCCGGTGACCAGAACGAGCTCGGGCATGACTGTCCTCCACGGAGTGGGACGGGTTGTGTCAGAATGAAACGGAGGCCCCTCCGCTTCTCCTTCAACGTACCGGAGACCCCTCCGCTTAGCAATCCGGGCCGACGGCCCAACCGAGAAGCAAGCCGACAGCCGAGCCGATTGGACGTCCCGCCCCCGTGACCCCGCCCGCGAAACCGACCCGCAGAGACGCGGTCGACAACCGGGAGCGCATCCTGGCCGTCGCCCGTCAGGCGCTCGGCACCTCCGCCTCCGCGTCCCTCTCGGCGATCGCCAGGCAGGCCGGCGTCGGCATCGGCACGCTCTACCGGCACTTCCCGACCCGCGAGGCGCTCGTCCTGGAGCTGTACCGGCACGACATCCAGCACCTGATCGACCGGGCGCCCGCGCTGCTGACGGAACACGAGCCCCTGGATGCCCTGCGCCTCTGGTTCGACGAGGTCGCGCACTACGGGCGGCTCAAGTTCGGCGTCTCGGAGGTCATCCACGCGGCGACCAACGGCGGCCTCGACGACGAGTACTACGAACCCTTCCTCCACGCCATCGGCGTCCTGCTGGACGCCGGCGCAGCCGACGGCTCCCTCAAGTCAGGGCTCGACCCCGAGGACGTCCTGCTCCAGCTCAGCGTCCTGTGGCGGATCGACCCCGAGCGCGCCGGCGCAGAGGAGCGGGCGGTACGCATCCTCGCCCTGATCGTGGACGGCCTCAAGGCCTGACCACCGGGCGCGCTAGCCCCCGAAGATCCGACCGAGCCTCCGGTACGAGTCCACCAGCGCCGCACGGTCGTAGGTGCTGGTCGTGACGAGCACCTCCTGCGCCCCCGTCTCCTTCACCACCGTCTCCAACTCGTGGGCCACCTGCTCCTCGGTACCGGCGATGTGCCCGGCCAGTCCCGCCTCGTAGAACCCGCGTTCCTTCGTGGTCATGGTGCGGCTCTCGACGCGCTCGGCGGGCGGCAGGGGCGGGAAGGTGCCGTGGGTGCGGGAGTACGCCATCGACCAGGCCTCCGGGATCAGCAGGCGCCGTGCCTCCTCGGGGGTGGCGGCGACGGCGACCGTGCCGGAGATGACGACGTACGGTTCCGGAGCCCAGGGGGAGGGGCGGAACCGGTCGCGGTAGTGGTCGATGCCGCGCTGCATCTTCTCCCGGCCGCGCAGGTCGCCGATCACCATCGGCAGCCCGGCGCGTGCGGCGATCTCCGCGCCCTCGCCCATCGCGAGGACGAAGGGCGGCACGCTCAGGCCTTCGGAGGGGCGGGCGTGGACGCGCGTGGGTGACGTACCGGCGAACCAGCCGAGCAGTTCGTCGAGTTGACCGGCGAAGTCCTCCGCGTCCTCCTTGTCGCGCCCAAGTGCCTTGCGGACACCGTCGGTGAAGCCCACCGACCGGCCGAGCCCCATGTCGATCCGTCCCGGGAAGAGGGACTCCAGCACCCCGAACTGCTCGGCCACGACCAGGGGTTGATGGTTCGGCAGCATCACGCCGCCGGTGCCCACCCGGATACTGCGCGTGGCGCCCGCGACGGCGGCCGCGAGGACCGTCGGCGCCGACCCGGCGACCCCGGGCACGCCGTGATGCTCGGACACCCAGAACCGGTGGTACCCGAACACCTCGGCCTCCCGGGCCAACGCCACGGTGTCCCGCAGCGCCTCCCCGTCCCGATGCCCCTCACGGGTGCGGGACCGGTCGAGGACGGAGAACCGTACGCCTTCGAATGCAGAGGTCACATGGTGTTCAACGCCCTGGGCGCCAGGGGATTCCCGGGCCCGCGCGCACAGCGGCCCACGCCGATCGCCCGCCGGTGGCTCACCGTCGTCCCGTACGCGCGCGTGCTCCCCGCGGCGGCCGGACGAACTGCAGCTCCAGCGTGACCGGCGGCTCGGCCAGACCGGGTCCGCCCGCCGCCGCCCAGCTCACGATCTCCTCCGTGCAGTCGTCGTCCATGGCGAAGCCGACCCAGGTGGCCCGCCCGCCGGCCCGGCGCCCCGCCGCCGACGGCTGGACGACGATGACGTTCGCCTGGTCGCAGGGGCCGAGGCAGTCGGTCGTCCGCACCTGGAAACCGTGCTCGGCAGCGGCGGCGCGCAGCCGGTCCAGCTGACCGACGTGATCGGTGCCGGGGTGCTTGCGCGGGTCGCCGCAGCAGCAGCCCCGGCACACGACGAGTGTGCAGGGGCGCTGCCGGGCGACGCCGATCACGTGCGTACGAGGGGAGGGGAGCGGGGCGGGCACGGGAGAAGCATGATCCATGCTACGAACGCCCGCCGCGGCTCCAGCGCTGTGCGGTGAAGGGCACAGGCCTGCCGGTGACGCGATGGGTGTAGGGCTGGATGATGCCCGGTGCCTCCTCCGGGAGGGCTCTCACGGTGGCCACCATTCCCGTGGTGTGCGAGCCGTAGTCGTCGACGAGGAGCGCCAGGAAGGACAGGCGGTCGTCCTTGAGGCGTGGGGCGCTGTCGTCGGCGCTGCGGGGCTGCGGGGGCCAGTGGGCCGTGATCAGGGTGTGCGGGATGTTCCGGTCGGCCTCGCCCTCGACCAGGACGAGCGCCCGGATCACGGTGAGTTCCTGGTACAGGCCCGCCTGCCAGAACGGCTCCTCGGTCGCGAACCGTTCCGCGCTCGCGCGGTCGGTCATGTCGACGACATGGACGCTCCCGGTGTGCTCGGAGCCGTCCTCGGACAACGTCGGCCCACGGAGTATCAGCCGGTCGGCGAAACCGTCCATGTACGACCAGTGCGCCTCGGCGCGTTGGTCCAACTCGGCGCCCACATCGGGCTTGTCCTGAGCGTGAACGTAGAAGACCATGCGCAGACCGTATCGACTCCGCGCGCCCGCGGGTGTCTAGGGTTGATCACGTGACCGACAGCAGCGGACGGCCCCTCGCCGTGTTCGACGTGGACAACACCCTTGCCGATACGGCTCATCGGCAGCGCTTCCTGGAACGGAGCCCGCGGGACTGGGACGCGTTCTTCACCGCGGCGCCGCACGATCCACCCATTCCGGAGGGTGTCGCGCTGGCGTTGACGAGCGCCGAGGAGTGCGAGGTCGTCTATCTGACCGGGCGGCCCGAGCGCTGCCGGCGCGACACGCTCGCCTGGCTCGCCGCGCACGGACTGCCCGAGGGGCGGGTCCACATGCGCCGCAACGACGATCGCAGGCCGGCTCGCCGCACCAAGCTGGAGGTGCTGCGCCGGCTCGCCCGCACCCGGGAGATCCGGGTGTTCGTGGACGACGACGAGTTGGTGTGCGAGGAGGCCCGGCGCGCCGGCTTCACGGTCGTACGCGCCCGCTGGACCGCCCCCTCCGACGCCTTGAACGCGGCTCAGGAGAGGGACGGGCGGACCTGAGCCGCAACAGGTTGACGGGAAGCGACTGACGGGGAGCGGTCTCAGTCCGACTCGTCCAGGCGGAAGCCGACCTTGAGGCCCACCTGCCAGTGCGCGATGTCCCCGTCCTCGATCTGGCCGCGGACCTGCGTCACCTCGAACCAGTCGAGGTTGCGCAGGGTCTGTGAGGCACGGCCGACGCCGTTGCGAATGGCCTGATCGATCCCCTCGTGCGAGGTCCCGACGATCTCCGTGACCCGGTAGGTGTGGTTCGACATACGGGTGCTCCTCTCCGTGCGTCCGTGATGAACGGAACGTCACGTGTGTCGCGCGTCACTCCACCGTGCCCCAAGCTGCGGCGGAGCGCGAGATGTCCGGCCGGTCGAACCGATACCTCTTGACGTCCGCATTGGTCCATACCAAACTCCTGGACACCCGTACGAGCTCTGCGCTCGTCCCCCCATGTCGGGCCCGTTCCCCCTGTCCGCAGACAGTTGTCGCCAGACAGAACAGGACCCCTCGTGAGACGCCGCAGCCTGCTCACCCTCGCCCCGCTCGGACTCGTCAGCGCCTGCGGACTCGTGCCGGGCGGCGAGAGCGACCGACGTGCCGTCCAGGTCTGGCTGATGAAGGACAGCGCCTCGACGGACTTCGTACGCGACTTCACCGCCGAGTTCGAGCGCGCCCACGACAACCTCCGGCTCGACATCCGCATCCAGGAATGGACCGGCATCGGCGACAAGGTGCAGGCCGCACTCGACAAGGACACCGGCGACGGACCCGACGTCATCGAGGTCGGCAACACCCAGGTCTCGCAGTACGTGGAGCGGGACCGGCTGCTCGATCTGACGCTGGAGTCGAGGCTGCACTGGGGGAGCCGCGACTGGCTGCCCGGCCTCGCCGAGCCGGGACAGTTCATCGGCCACCAGTACGGGATCCCCTGGTACGCGGCCAACCGCGTCGTCATCTACCGCAAGGACCTGTTCCGACAGGCGGACGTCAAGGCCCCGCCGCGCACCCGCGACGACTGGCTCGACCTCACCGAGAAGCTCAACTCCGGCGGGAACCAGGGCATTTACCTCGCCGGACAGGACTGGTACACGCTGGCCGGCTTCATCTGGGAGGAGGGCGGCGACCTCGCCGATGACGGGGACGGCGGTGGCTGGCGGGGCACGCTGGACACCCCGGCGGCCCTGCGCGGGATGGACTTCTACCGGCGGCTGCAAGCGCTCGGCCAGGGGCCGGTGGGCGCCGACGAGGAACACCCGCCGCAGGCGGGCGAGTTCGCCAAGGGCAAGGTCGCCCAGATCATCGCCGTCCCCGGGCTAGCCCGGACCGTGATCCAGCAGAACCCGGAACTGGAGGGCAAGTTGGGCTTCTTCCCGGTGCCCGGCAGAACGGCCGGCCGACCCGGCGCCGTCTTCACCGGCGGCTCCGACCTCGTCGTACCGAACAACACGCACGACCAGGACGGTGCCGTCGCCGTCGTCGCGGCCCTCGCCGGCGCCAAGTGGAACACCCGGCTGGCCGAGGCGATGAACTACGTGCCCAACAAGAAGACCCTCGCCCGGTCCGTCGCCGACGAGGAGGGGGTCGCCGCCATGGCGGCCGGAGCCGCGCGAGGGCGGGCGACCCCCAGTACGGCTCAATGGGGTGCCGTGGAGGCCGACAACCCCATCAAGGCGTACATGACCAAGGTGCTCGGCGGGGCCGACCCGGCCACGGAGGCCAAGCGCGCGTCCCGGCAGATCACCGAGACGCTCAACACCATCGACTGACCGACACTCGGACGACGGGGGCCGGCCGCTCAGCGCGCCGCGCTCAGCGGCGGCGACTCAGGTCGCCACGCTCAGCGACAGCGCGAAGCGGCCCTCGTCGTCCGTCCACCAGCGGGCCAACTCCAGCCCGGCCGAGGCCAGTTCGGCGCGCACACCCTCCTTCCGGAACTTCGCCGAGATCTCGGTGCGCAGTTCCTCGTCCGCGCCGAAGTCGACGGCCAGGTCGAGCGCGGGGATCTTCACGGTCTGCTCGGTGCGCGAGCGCAGCCGCATCTCGATCCACTCGTTCTCGGCGTCCCACAGCGCGACATGGTCGAAGGCGTCGGGGTGGAAGTCGGCGTCCAGCTCGCGGTTGACCACGGTCAGGACGTTCTTGTTGAACGCGGCCGTCACCCCGGCCGCGTCGTCGTACGCCCGGACCAGCACGCCCTCGTCCTTGACCAGGTCCGTGCCGAGCAGCAGCGCGTCACCGGGGGAGAGCAGCGAGCGGATCGAGGCGAGGAACACGGCCCGTTCGGCCGGGAGCAGATTGCCGATCGTGCCGCCGAGGAACGCCACCAGCCGCGGGCCCGGCGCGTCCGGCAGCGTCAGCGAGGCGGTGAAGTCGGCGATCAGCGCGTGCACTTGGAGGTCCGGGCGCTCGGCGATCAGCGCCTGGCCTGCCTGGGTGAGCGCGCTCTCGCTCACGTCGACCGGAATGTACGTGTCGACGCCGGTCAGCGCGTCCAGCAGGTAGCGCGTCTTCTCCGAGGAACCGGAGCCGAGTTCGACCAGGGTGCGCGCCCCGGTCGCCTCCGCGATCTCTCCGGAGCGGGCGATGAGGATCTCCCGTTCGGCGCGGGTCGGGTAGTACTCGGGCAGCTCGGTGATCTGCTCGAACAGGTCGCTGCCGTGCGCGTCGTAGAACCACTTCGGCGGCAGCGTCTTGGGTGTGCCGGTGAGGCCCTGTTGGACGTCGGCGCGCAGTGCGGCCTCGGTGGCGTCCTCGGGCAGGGTGCGGGTGACAAGGAAGGGACTCACGAACGCGGCTCCTTCGATGGTGCGGGAGCCGGCGTCTCGTTCGGCTCCTTGAGGGGGGTGAGCAGCACGTCGGTGCGGCTCGCCGAGAGCAGGGTGCGGTCGGGGACCTCCTGCCACCGGGAGTCGTCGTCGTAGGGCTCGGACGCCACGACGACGCTGTGGCCGGGCCGGGCGAGGTACCAGAGGGTGTCGCCCCAGGCGGTCGCGGCGATGGTCGCGCCGTCGGTGAGCAGCAGGTTCAGCCGGGACTCCGGAGCCGCCGCGGCGATCTCCGGGACCGCGTCCGTCAGCGCCTGGCCCATGGAGTCGCCGCCGCGCAGCCGGGCCAGGACCAACTCCCATACGAGAGCGGAGTCGTTGCGCGCCTCCAGCGACAGCAGGTCGACCACGGGCAGGTTCTGGGCCAGCGGCGCGAGCGATCCCGGCCAGCCCTTGACGGCACCGTTGTGGCTGAACAGCCAGGGCCCCGCGGCGAACGGCGCCGCCGCGGCCTCCCCGTCGGCGCCCGGCACGGTCGCGTCCCGCACGGCGGCGAGCAGCGCCCCCGACCTGACCACCCGGGCCAGATCGGCGAAGGACAGGTCGGCCCAGATCGGCCCGGCGCGCCGGTACCGGGCCGGCATCGGGTCCCCGTCGGCGTACCAACCGACCCCGAAACCATCGGCGTTGACGGTCCCGTACCGCTGCCGGCGCGGCTCCCACGACTGCCGGTACAGGCTGTGCGCCGGCTCCACCAGGAGCCGTCCGAGCGGCTCCGGCGGGCCGACGTACGCCAGGTGACGGCACATCAGACGTCTCCTGTGCGGGCCGTGCGGAACCCGGAGAAGATCTGCCGCCGGATCGGGTAGTCCCAGTTGCGGAACGTGCCCCGGCAGGCGACCTCGTCCACGGCGAACGAACCGCCGCGCAGCACCTTGTACTCCGGCCCGAAGAACACCTCCGAGTACTCCTTGTACGGGAACGCCACGAACCCCGGGTAGGGCGTCAGGTCGCTCGACGTCCACTCCCACACATCGCCGATCAACTGCCTTACCCCGAGCGGCGACTCGCCCGCCGGGTAGCTGCCGGCCGGAGCCGGGCGCAGATGCCGCTGGCCCAGGTTGGCGTGCTCGGGCGCCGGATCGGCGTCGCCCCACGGGTAGCGCATGGTGCGCTCGCCCGCCGGGTCGTAGCGGGCCGCCTTCTCCCACTCGGCCTCGGTGGGCAGCCGGCGCCCGGCCCAGCGGGCGTACGCGTCGGCCTCGTACCAACTCACGTGCAGCACCGGCTCGTTCGGCGGCACCACCTCGGTGACGCCGAAGCGGCGGCGCAGCCACTGCTTGCCGTCGCGGCTCCAGAACAGCGGGGCGCGCACGGAGGTGCGGCGGATGTGTGCCCAGCCCTCGGGCGCCCACCAGCGCTCGGTGTCGTAGCCGCCGTCCTCGATGAACGCCCGGTAGGCGCCGTTGGTGACGGGGGTCGTGTCGATGTAGAAGGGCGCCACCTCGCGCCGGTGCGCGGGGCGTTCGTTGTCCAGCGCCCAGGGCTCGTCGGAGGTGCCCATGGTGAACGGGCCGCCGGGGACGAGGACTTCGGCCGGGCCGGTGAACAGCGGGGCCGGGTCCGGGTCCGGGGCGGTGAGGGCCTGCGGGCCCGTGCGGAGCTGATGGGTGATCAGCATCGTCTCGTCGTGCTGCTGTTCGTGCTGCGCGACCATCCCGAAGGCGAAGCCCGCCTCCGTGAGGCGCGTGCCGTGGAAGTCGGCGCTCTCCAGCACGTCCATCACCCGCCCGCGCACCTCGGCCGCGTAGCTGCGAGCCTCGGCGGGCGGCAGCAGCGGCAGCGAGGGGCGTTCGGAGCGGGGATGCTCGAAGGCGTCGTACAGGCCGTCGATCTCGGGACGCATCGCCTCGCGTCCGGCGACGGCCCGCAGCAGCCACAGCTCCTCCTGGTTGCCGATGTGCGCCAGGTCCCACACCAGGGGCGACATCAGCGGCGAGTGCTGGGCGGTCAGGTCGGGGTCCTCCACGCAGCTGGTCAGCAGCGTGGTGCGCTCCCGGGCGGTGGTCAGGGTGGTGAGTGCCCGTTCCCGGAGCGACTCGGCATCGGGGGCGGGGTCGGTCATGTGCGGATGTCCTTCCCGAGGGCGCGGCTGTCCGTGCCGCGCAGGCGGTCGAGCAGGTCGTCGGCGGGGCAACGGCCCTGGACGACATAGCGGTTGAGATACGCGGTCACCGCGTCCGTGACGGAGGCGTCGGCGCCCAGCCGGGGCAGCGCCTCAAGGGCCGCCACGAAGCAGGTCACCGCCGCCTCGCGCAGCTCCGGGTCGGCAAGCCCGTAGCGGGCCGCGTCCACCCACAGCGGGTTGTGCGGCGCGGGCCGCCCCACGGCACGCTCGGCCAGCGGCTTCACCGTGCGGTAGGCGGTCTCGGCGGCCTCCGGGTCGTCGAAGAGCGCCGCCGTCACGGCGAGCGGCACGATCCAGCCGTCGTCACCGGGCTGCGCGTCGATCATGCGCAGCTCCAGATGACCGCGCGGCCTGACCGGCGGGAACAGCGTCGAGATGTGGTAGTCGAGGTCCTCCCTGGTCGGCGGCCTCGGCGCCCCCGACCTGGTCCACTCCCGGAAGGTCAGCCCCTCCGGTACGTCCCACGGCCCTTCCTCCCGCCGTACGCACATCACCGGCGCGTCCAGGACGTGCCGGGCCCAGGACTCGCGCGGTGCGCCGTCCAGCGCGGGCCCGCCCGCACGGCCCGGGCCGATCTCCGTCCACAGCAGCTGCCGGGTGGAGCGCCAGCCCGTGGGCCGGCGGGTGGCGAGCGGGGAGTTGGCGAAGGCGGCCACCAGGACCGCGCCCAGCTGGTGCGCCAGCCACCAGCGGCGCCCGAGACCGAGCGGTCCCGGCTCCTCGTACCCGGCGTCCAGGCAGACCTGCACGGAGGCCGAGGTGCACATCATGGCGCGGCCCGCCGGGCCGGTGCGGTCCAGGCAGGCTTCCATGGCGTCGTAGCGCGGCTCGTGCAGGAAACGGCGTGGAGAGTGCCAGGGGTCCTGCCCGACGCCGACGAGGCCGAGATCGTGCTCGGCCAGAGCCGAGCGGACGGCGTCGAGGTCGGCGGAGACGGTGGCGATGCACTCCGTCAGCGAGGCGGCGGGCGGCGAGCTCAGTTCCAGCTGGCCGCCGGGCTCGACAGTGAGCGCCGACTTCAGGGGAACGGTCCGCAGAGCGGCGTAGGCCGCTTCGAGCCGTTCGGGTGTCACGGGGAGCTGCGGGATGCGCAGCTCGTGGACGAGCCATTCCACTTCGACCCCGAGGGTGCGGGGCGGGCCGGTCTTGAAGCAGATGCCCCGGACCAGGGCCTCCACCTCGGCTTCGGTGACTGCGGAACGGTTCTCCGTACAGTCACTCACCGAATCGGACATATCAGGATCCCTCCTGGAGATTCCACCATGCCACCGCCCCGGCCGGTGGGCCTTCCGGGCGGCAGCGCTCGTCCCACCCAAAACCCTCGCGTCGAATCGCACAAGGGTGCGTAGTGGCACGTTCCGGGTCGGTAATCTTTCCCTTCCGGCTGTTTGCTGAGGCTTTCCTGGGCGTTTGCGGGAACGGGAAAACTCCGTTGCGTCGCACCACCGGCATCGCCGACGATTCCTCCATGAGTTCGACGGGGGAACGCGCACGGCACGCGAGGATGGCGCCCACGGGGGTGGCGCCATGAGCGCGCGCCTGCGCGGTCTCGCCCAGCAGACCGAGCAGATCGTGGCGGCCGGGTCCTACCGGGCGTCCGACGGACGCGAGGTGTCCCTGGCCGCGCCGATCGAGGCGGCGCGGGCCGGCACGCGGATGTACGGGCCGGAGCCTGTACAGGTGCCCCTGAGCGCTCGGGTCGACACCCACTTCGAGGTCACCGGCGAGAGCAGCCTGGAGGCCGCCCACCGGCTCGGCGGCGAGGCGGCCGTCCTGAACTTCGCCTCGGCCCGCAACCCGGGCGGCGGTTTCCTGAACGGCGCCCAGGCGCAGGAGGAGGCCCTGTGCCGCGCCTCCGCGCTCTACACCTGCCTGCTTGAGGCGCGGGAGTTCTACGACCATCACCGCGCCGACCGCGACCCGTTCTACACGGACCGCGTCATCCACTCACCGGCCGTCCCCGTCTTCCGCGACGACCGCGGCAGCCTGCTGGACGAGCCGTACACGACGGGCTTCCTGACCGCCGCGGCACCGAACGCGGGCGTCATCAAGCAGCGGACACCCGAGCGGACCGCCGACCTGCCGGCCGCCCTCGCGACCCGCGCCGAGCGGGTCCTGGAGACGGCCGCCGCCCAGGGCTACCGGCGCCTGGTCCTCGGAGCCTGGGGCTGCGGGGTCTTCCAGAACGACCCGGCGCAGGTGGCGGGCGCCTTCCGCACGCTGCTCGGCCCCGACGGCCGGTTCGCGGGGACCTTCGAGCACGTGGTGTTCGGAATCCTGGACCGCACACCGGGGCATGCGGTCCGAGCGGCCTTCGTACGGGCTTTTCCGGAGCGTCAGCTCCAGACGTGAGGATTTCGGGGCGTCAGCTCCAGCCGTAGCGCTCCGCCAGCCGGTTGCGTACGAGGTTGAACCGGCCTCGGTCCAGCGCGCAGGCCTCGCGACGCATGCCCTGCTCGTGCAGGCGCAGCACCCGGTCGACGTCGACCCACGAGTCCCGACCGGTGCTGTCCCACGGCCCGCTGCCGATCGCCACCCACTCGCGGTCGCCGTCGTGCCGCTTGCTGGACAGCTGTACGGCCAGCAGCGTGCCGGCGGCCTCGCGGGCGACGACGAGCACGGGACGGTCCTTGCCGCGGCCGTCGTTCTCTTCAAAGGGCACCCAGGTCCAGACGATCTCCCCCGGGTCGGGGTCGCCGTCGTGCGCGGGGGCGTACTCGGTGCGGACGCGGCCCACCTTGCGGGCATCGGCCTCGGTGGTGGCGGTCGGGCCGGAACGGCCGGGGACGTTCTCATCGGTATGCGCAGTCACGGGGGCAGCGTAGAGGGGCCCTCCGTGAAGAGGGCCCCCGGGCACGCTGTCGGGATCAGGGACGGGCTGTCGGGAGTTCGGTCCCGCCGGTTGTCGGAAACGCGATCCCGCCGCTCACCCGCCCCCGTTCCCCCATGCCTCCCTCGGCCTCCCTACGCCTCCTTGTCCACCGGCACCTTCTGCGCCGGCGGTGTCGTGCCGCCGTTCAGGGCCGAAGTCCCGTTCGGGGCCTGCCCGTTCTGGTTCATCGAGGCGAGCAGCTGCCGGGCGAGTCCGAGCCCGGTGCCGCCCATGGTGAGCGCCTTGGCGAGCATGTCGGCCATGCCGTCCGCCCCGTTGAGGACGACCATGTTGTCGACGTTGCCGAAGGCGGACGCGCCCGCCCGCACGATCTCCGGCCAGTTCTCGGCGAGTTGCTGCGCGACCACGGCCTCCTGGTTCTCGGCGAGGGCCGACGCACGCGCCTTGATGGCCTCCGCCTCGGCCAGACCCTTGGCCTTGGTGGCCTCGGCCGCCGCGAGCCCCTTCGCCTGCACGGCGGCCGCCTCGGCCTCACCGGTCGCCCTGACCCGGGTCGCCTCGGCGGCGGCCGCCAGTTCCGTCTCCCTCGCCTTGGCCTCGGCCCCCGAGATCCGGGCGTCGCGCTCACCTTCGGCGAGAGTGCGCTTCTCGTAGGCCTTCGCGTCCGCCGGCTTGCGGACGTCCACCTGGAGCTGCTGTTCCCGCCGCTGCGCCTCCAGTTCGGCGACCCGGGTCTCCTGGACGACGACCTCCTGCCGGGCCGCCGCGTCCGCGAGCGGACCGGCCTGCCGGGCCTCCGCGGCCGCCTTGTCCCGCTCGGCCTGGTAGCCGGCCTGGAGGATCTCGCTGTCGCGGGTGGCCTCCGCCATCCGCGCGAACGAGGCCTGCTCCGCCTCCGTGGCCCGCCGGTTCGCCTCGGCCTGCGCGATCCGCGCGTCCCGCTGCACGGCCGCCGCGTGCGGCATCGCCAGGTTCTTGATGTACCCCGTCGGATCCTCGATCTCATGGATCTGCAGCGAGTCCACGATCAGACCCAGCTTCTCCATCTCCGTACCGCAGGCGGCCCGGGTCTGCCCCGTGAGCTTGTCCCGGTCGCGGATCATGTCCTCGACCGTCAACCCGCCCACGATGGACCGGACATGACCGGCGAAGACGTTGTGCACCCGCTCCGACATCAGCTTCTGCTGATCGAGGAATCGACGGCCCGCGTTGGCGATCGACACGAAGTCGTCGCCGACCTTGAAGATGACCACGCCCCGCACCTTGAGCGGAATGCCCTGGGAGGTCACGCAGTCCACATGGAGTTCTGTCTCGTTCAGGTCGAGGGAGAGCTTGCGCACCGCCTGCACGCCGGGCAGCACCAGCGTGCCGCGCCCCGTGACGATGCGGAATCCCATGCCCGGCTCAAGGCCTTCGGTACGGTGTTTGGAGCCCGAGATGATGAGTGCCTCGTTCGGCTCCGCGACCCGCCACATCGACTTGAACAGACCGATAAGTACGAGAGCGGCGACAACCGCCACCCCCGCTACGACGCCGACAACCATCGGCAACGCCCCCTTTTGATGGTGCACTTGAAGCACCGAACGAAGGGAGTGTGCGCCTGTACGGCACAGGGTTGAAGACGCCGGCCTTTCCTTGTTGCCATCTTGACGCGTAAGGCTCTCACCTGGGGCGGAGCATGCTCAACTGTCGTACGCGGCTGTTACGTAGACCGTCCTGGGCGGCAGATGCTCGACGACCATGACGACCGTGCCCTGCTCGATCCGGTCGGTCCCCGAGGCGGCGTACGCGAGGAAGTGTTCGGCCCCGCCGCGCACCCGGACGATCACCTCGCCGACGAGCCCGGGGCCCACCGTCCCGGTGACCCGCCCCATGAGCCCGACCAACGACACATCGTCCATGGTCACAGGGTACGGGCAGGTCACGGGGGACGGACCCGCTCACACCGAACGGCCCCAACTCGCCTAAGCAGCAGGGGAATTCGCCTGCGCCTCCTGCGGCGGCCAGGCCTCGTGCCAGCGCAGCTCCGCCTCCAGCTGTGCGGCGAGCGAGATCAGCAGCGGCTCGGAACCCGCGGGCCCGAGCAACTGCGCGCCGACGGGCAGCCCGCCCTCGACGAACCCCGCGGGCACGTTGACACCGGGCCAGCCCAGCACGTTCCACGGCCACGCGTACGGACAGGCGGCGATCATCGCGCGGTCCGTCGCGAAGCCGCTCAGCGGCAGCATCGCGCCGATCCGTGGCGGGGGAGCGGCCGTGGTCGGCGCGAGGATCACGTCGTAGGACCCGAAGAACCCGCCGATACGGCGGTGTTGGACCGTCTCCGCGCGGCGGGCCGCCCGCAGGGGTGCCCCGGCGAGGAGTCGGCCGAGGCGGGCGGACTCGCGGGTGCGGCGGTCCAGGAACGCGGGGTGCGGCGACTCGCCGACGCGTTCGGCGAGGCCGACGGTGGCGCGGGGGATGAAGGCGAGCCCGATCTGGCCGTACGGGGGGTCGGCCTCCTCGACGACATGCCCCAACGCGCTGATCCGCTCGGCGAGTTGGAGCACCCGGGCGCGTACCTCCGGCTGGAGGCGGGCGGGCAGGGCGGTGAAGGGCGGCTTGAGGGAGAGGGCGATGCGCAGCCGTCCGGGTTCGCGCGTCGCCGCCTCGGAGGCGTTGATGGTCTCCGGCCGGTGCGGGTCGCGTTCGTGGTTGCCGCTCGCCGCGTCGAGGAGGAGGGCCGCGTCCGCGACCGTGCGGGCCAGTGTGCCGTTGACGGTGATGCCCTGGAAGGACTCGCCGCGCGGCCAGGTGGAGATGCGGCCGCGCTGCGGCTTGATGCCGACGAGGTGGGTCCAGGAGGCGGGGATCCGCACCGACCCGGCGCCGTCCGAGCCGAGCGCGGCGGGCACGAGACCGGCGGCGACGGCAGCGGCCGACCCGCCCGAGGAGCCGCCGGGGGAGTGCTCGGGGTGCCAGGGGTTGCGGGTCGCGCCGAACGCGGGCCCCTCGGTGAAGGGCCACTGCCCCAGCTCGCAGGTGTTGGTCTTGCCGATGACGATGGCCCCGGCCGCACGCAACCGCCGTACGGCTTCGCCGTCCTGAGCGGCCGGCGCGAACTCGCCCTCGCAGCCGAACGCGGTCGGCTCGCCGGCCACGTCCGTGTCGTCCTTGACGGCGACCGGCACACCGAGCAACGGCTTGCGCACCCCGTCGGCCAACTCCTTGTCGGCGGCGTCGGCCTCGGCGAGCGCGGCCGAACTCCGCACGATCCGGAAGGCGTTGAGTGTCGGCTGCGTGGCCTCGATCCGGGCCAGCGCCTGCTCGACCAGCGTCCGGGCGGTCACCTCCCCGGCGGCCAGCGCGCGGGCGGACTCGGCGAGGCCTGCGGAACGGTCGGGCGTCATGGGGGACCTCCGGAAGAGCGGCGCGGTCTACCTACGGAAGAGAGGCGCGGTCTACCGAACAGTAACGTCCGACGGGGCCGGGCGGGGCGAGATGCGGTCCGGGATGTCGAACATCCCCTGAGCGGGCCGGAGTTGAAGCCGCAACACAGACTTCACACAGGGGTCATCCAGCCATGCTCAATCCATTGACGTGCACCTGCCCCACCCTTACCTTCTGACCGAATTGCCGAACCGTGTTCGAAATAACGGACATTCATGGAGCCGTACATGTCCCCTCGCCCCGCCACCCCCTCCCGCCGCACCCTGCTGCGTGCGATGGCCGCCCTGCCCGCCTCGGCGCTGATCCTGGGCGAAGTCCCCGGCCTGCTCGGCACGGCCCTGGCCGCCGCCCCGGCGAGCGGCTCCGCTACGCGGTACACCATCGTCCCGTTCCTGAACAGCAACGACGGCACGGTGAACGTCTACCAGTCCGACGACGCCACCGACTTCCGGCTCCTGAAGGCCTCCGCCTACACACCGCCCAGCAACAGGATCCGCGACGCCAGCGTCTTCAAGCACACCGACGGCTACTACTACGTCACCTACACCACGCACACCTGGCAGGACGTCTCCACCACCATCGGCTTCGCACGCAGCGCCGACCGGGCCAACTGGACGTTCCTGTACGACTACACGGTCCCGATCACCGGCCTGTCCCGCGCGTGGGCGCCCGAGTGGTTCGTCGACAGCGACGGCAGCGTGAACGTCATCGTCTCCTGCTCGCTCACCAGCGACGAGTGGATCTTCACGCCGTACCGCCTGAGGGCCACCAACTCCGCGCTGACAGCGTGGAGTTCACCGGTCGCCCTGTCGGGCATCGGCGCCAATCACATCGACACGTACATCGTGAAGGTCGGTTCGACCTACCACGCCTTCACCAAGAACGAGACGGCGAAGTACATCGAGTACGGCACGGCCTCCAGCCTCAACGGCCCCTACACGATCTCGAAGACCGGCGACTGGGCCGGCTGGGGCAGCTACCGCGAGGGTCCGTCCGTGATCCAGCTCGACAACGGCGCCTGGCGGATCTTCTTCGACGGCTACGGCGACGGCACGTACTACTACAGCGACAGCTACGACACGTTCGTCACGTGGTCGGCGCCGAAGGCCCTCCCGTCCGTCTCCGGCACGGCCCGCCACTTCACGGTCATCAAGGAGACGGTCTCGGGCGGCCCGGCGCTCGCGACGAACGTCTCCCGCTCCCTCCAGTCCGCCAACTACACCACCCGCTACTGGGAGGAGCAGTCCGCCCTGCTCAACCTGCCCGTCGTCACCGCCTCCAGCACCACCGCGGAGAAGCAGGCCGCCACCTTCACGGTCGTCCCCGGCCTGGCGGACGCCAACGCCTTCTCCTTCCGGGACTCGGCCGGCAACTACCTCCGCCACTACGACTTCCGCGGCCGCTTCGACACCAACGACGGCACGTCGACGTTCGCCAAGGACGCCACGTTCATCGCCCGCACCGGCACGTCGTCGACGGCCGTCCGCTTCGAGTCGTACAACTACCCCGGGTACTACCTGCGGCACTACAACTACCAACTGCGCGTGGAACTGACCGACGGGACGGACCTGTTCAGGTCCGACAGCTCGTTCGTGCCGGTGAGTGCCTGGGCCTGACCTGGTCAGGCTTCGGGGATGGCACGGCCGTAGGTCGCGAGGGTGACGTTCTCCGGCTCGGGGCCGCCGCGGCGGCCGGTGTCCAGGGCGTCGAGGGCCTTCAGCTCGTCCGTGGTCAGTTCGAAGTCGAAGACGTCGATGTTCTCGGCGATGCGGTGGCGCTTGGTCGACTTGGGGATCACGGAGCGGCCGTGCTGCAGGCCCCAGCGGAGCAGCACCTGGGCGGGACTCTTGCCGTGTGCCTCGGCGATGCCGGTGACGACGGAGTCCTCCAGGACACTCCTGCGGTGCTCGCCGTACCCCGGGTAGAAGGTGATGCCGCCGATGGGGGACCACGCCTGGTTGAGGATGCCGTGCTCGTCGTCGAAGTCGAGGACGGCCCGCTGCTGGAAGTACGGGTGGATCTCCAGCTGGTTGACCGCGGGGACGACGGTGGTGGCGTCGAGCAGCGCGGTCAGGTGGTCGACCATGAAGTTGCTGACGCCGATGGCCCGGACCTTGCCGTCGGCCAGGAGCTTCTCCAGCGCGCGGTAGGCCCCGAGGGTCCTGTCGAACTCCGACGGGAGGGCCTGGTGCAGGATCAGCAGGTCGATCTGGTCGACGCCGAGCTTGGCGGCGCTCTTGTCGAAGCCGTGCAGGGTCTCGTCGTACCCGTAGTCGCTGATCCAGATCTTCGTCTCGACGAAGATCTCCTCGCGGGGTACGGCGGATTCGCGGATGGCGCGGCCGACCTCGCGTTCGTTGCCGTACGCGGCGGCCGTGTCGATGTGCCGGTAGCCGAGGTCGAGCGCGTCCGTGACGGCGGCCCGGGTCTCGTCCGGCGGGGTCTGGAAGACGCCGAGGCCGAGGGCGGGCAACTCGACGCCGTTGTTGAGGGTGAGGGTCTGCATCACAGGGACCTTTCGGTACGGGTGGCCGGGGGGCCTCGGCCTTCTCCAGCCAACCGCGCCTCGGCCCGCAGGTGGGAGTCACTGCCCTTCCAGGTAATGGCAGTACCTCGCAGGCGCCTGCGGACGGATCTACCGTGAGGAGACAGGCGCAGGATTCACGACAATCATGACAATCCGAAGGAGCCACCGCATGTCCGCCCTCGCTGCCACCCCGGAAGCTCCGGGGCCCGAGCATGGCTGACAAAGACAGGACGACCCTGGCCGCCGAGGTCCGCGAGTTCCTGAGCACCCGACGGGCCCGGATCACCCCGGAGCAGGCCGGGCTGCCGGTCTACGGCGGCAACCGCAGGGTCGCCGGCCTGCGCCGCGAGGAGGTCGCCCTGCTCGCGGGCATGAGCGTGGACTACTACATCCGGCTCGAACGAGGGAACCTCACCGGTGCCTCGGACTCGGTGCTCGACGCCCTCGCGCGAGCACTTCAGCTGGACGAGGCCGAACGCACCCACCTCTACGACCTCGCCCGCGCGGCGACGCCGTCGGGCCGGCGGCCGACGGTGACCGCGTCCCGCGTACGGCCCACGATCCTGCGGCTGCTCGACTCGATGACCGACGTACCGGCCTATGTGCGCAACGCGCGCTTCGACATCCTGGCCGCCAACACGCTGGGACGGGCACTGTACGCACCCGTCTTCGACTCGCCGCTGTTCGCCCGGCGCGGCCCGGTCAACAGCGCCCGCTTCATGTTCCTCGACCCCGCCAGCCAGGAGTTCTGGAAGGACTGGGAGAAGGGAGCCGACGACTCGGTCGCCTTCCTGCGCACCGAGACCGGTCGGGCACCCCACGACAAGGCGCTCACCGATCTGGTCGGAGAGCTGACGACCAAGAGTGACGCCTTCGTCCGCCGGTGGGCCCGCCACGACGTGAAGTTCCACCGCTCCGGCCTCAAGAACCTGCACCACCCGCTGGTCGGCGATCTCGCTCTGCCCTACGAGGCGATGGACCTGCCGGCCGATCCCGGACTGCGCCTCAACTTCTACAGCCCCGAACCGGACTCCCGGGAGCGGGAGGCCCTGGGCCTGCTCGCCAGCTGGGCCAGTTCCAACGCCGTCGTCCCCACCGGGAACGACTGACCCCCACACGATCGAGGAGAACCGTTCCATGCACTACCGACCGCTCGGCCGCACCGGCGTCCAGGTCAGCCCGCTCTGTCTGGGCGCGATGATGTTCGGACCCTGGGGCAACGAGGACGAGGCCGACTCGATCCGGATCATCCACCGCGCCCTCGACGCGGGGATCAACTTCGTCGACACCGCCGACGTGTACTCGGCCGGGGTCGCGGAGGAGATCGTCGGCAAGGCGCTGAAGGACCGCCGCGAGGACGTGTTCCTGGCGACCAAGTTCTTCATGCCGATGGACCGGGACGACCCCAACCAGCGGGGCGGCTCCCGGCGTTGGATCATCCGCGAGGTCGAGAACTCCCTGCGGCGGCTCGGCACCGACCACATCGACCTCTACCAGGTCCACCGCCCCAGCCCCGACACCGACGTCGCCGAGACCCTCGGCGCCCTCTCCGACCTCGTCCACCAGGGCAAGATCCGCTACATCGGGTCCTCGTCCTACTCCGGCTCCCAGATCGTCGAGGCCCAGTGGGTCTCGCGCGAGCGGAACCTGGAGCGGTTCGTGACCGAGCAGCCGCCGTACTCGATCCTGGTCCGCGGCATCGAGGAGGACGTGCTGCCCACCGTGCGCCGCCACGGCATGGGCACCCTCACCTACAGTCCGCTCTCCGGCGGCTGGCTGTCGGGACGCTACCGCAAGGACGCCATCGAGGGTCCCGCCTCCGCGGCCCGCCCCCCGGCCCGCTTCGACATGAGCACCCCCGCCAACCAGCGCAAGCTGGACGCCGCCGAACAACTCGCCGTCCTGGCGGAGAAGGCCGGCCTCACGCTCATCGAGCTCGCCGTCGCCTTCGTCATCCACCACCCCGGCGTCACCTCGGCGATCATCGGGCCCCGCACCATGGAACAGCTGGAGGCGTTCCTGCCCGCCGCCGACGTCACACTGCCGGCCGACGTGCTCGACGCCATCGACGAGATCGTCGCTCCCGGCGTCACGGTCAACCCGGTCGACAACAGCTACGGCGACTTCGAGCTGCGCGCCGACCAGCGCCGCCGGTGAGGCGAGCCACTCGGCAGGTCACGCCCGTAATCGTCGGCGAGCGCGCATGCTGGACACCGTAGAGGATCTCCGGAAGACGCTTGTCCGAGTGTCCGGCCCGCTGTTCGCCCTGCGTGCGGCGCGTCGGACCTCGGGGTCGTGGACTTCCCTGTGGGAAAGGATCTTTCGATGGACCAGCAGGACTCGCAGGGCTCGCAGGACGAGCGGTTCGACGTCGTCGTACTCGGCGCGGGACCCGGCGGCTATGTCGCCGCCATCCGTGCCGCCCAACTCGGCAAGCGGGTCGCGGTGGTCGAGGAGAAGTACTGGGGCGGTGTCTGTCTGAACGTGGGCTGCATCCCGACCAAGGCACTGTTGCGGAACGCCGAGTTGGCGCACATCTTCACCCGCGAGGCGAAGACCTTCGGCATCAAGGTCGAGGGGGAGGTCTCCTTCGACTACGGGGAGGCGTTCCGCCGCAGCCGCCGGGTCGCGGACGGCCGGGTCAAGGGCGTCCACTACCTGATGAAGAAGAACAAGATCACGGAGATCGACGGCCGCGGCACGTTCCTCGACCCGCACACGCTCCAAGTGGCGGGCTACGACGGCGAGTCGCGCACGATCGGCTTCGATCACTGCATCATCGCCACCGGCGCCACCCCCAGGCTGCTGCCCGGCACCAAGCGCACCGCGCGCGTGGTGACGTACGAAGAGCTGATCCTCGCCGAGGAGTTGCCGCAGTCGATCGTGATCGCGGGCGCCGGTGCCATCGGCATCGAGTTCGCCTACGTACTGCACAACTACGGTGTGAAGGTCACGATCGTCGAGTTCCTCGACCGCGTCGCGCCCCTGGAGGACGTCGAGGTCTCCGCCGAACTCGCCAAGCAGTACCGCAAGTTGGGCATCGACGTCCTCACCTCCACCCGCGTCGAGTCGATCGACGAGTCGGGCCCGCAGGTCCGCGTCACGGTCACCGGCAAGGACGGCACCCAGCAGGTCCTGGAGGCCGACAAGGTGCTGCAGGCGATCGGCTTCGCACCGAACGTCACCGGCTTCGGTCTGGAGAACACGGGCGTACGAGTCACCGAGCGCGGCGCGATCGACGTCGACGGCCGCTGCCGCACCTCGGTCCCGCACCTGTACGCCATCGGCGACGTCACCGCGAAGCTGATGCTCGCGCACGCCGCCGAGGCGATGGGCGTGATCGCCGCGGAGACCCTCGCGGACGCGGAGACGATGGAGCTGGACTACGCGATGATCCCGCGCGCCACCTACTGTCAGCCGCAGATCGCCAGCTTCGGCTACACCGAGGCGCAGGCACGGGAGTTGGGGCACGACGTCAAGGTGGCGAAGTTCCCGTTCACCGCGAACGGCAAGTCGCACGGCCTCGGTGACACGACCGGTTTCGTGAAGCTGATCAGCGACGCGAAGTACGGCGAACTCCTCGGCGGCCACCTCATCGGCCCCGACGTCACCGAACTCCTCCCCGAACTCACCCTCGCCCAGCAGTGGGACCTCACCGTCCACGAGGTCGCCCGCAATGTGCACGCGCACCCGACCCTGGGCGAGGCGGTGAAGGAGGCGGTGCACGGACTGGCCGGACACATGATCAACATGTGACGGACCGCTTGAGCCGCCGTCCCCGCCCGCCGGATCGGCGGCTCCCTCCTAGGAAGCGAGCGCGGCCACCAGCAGGTCGTACGCCTGCTGGTCGAAGGCCACGAGCCTGACCTGTTCCACGTGTGTCGGCGACGAGCGGAGGGTCGTGACGGCGATGTGTGCTGCCTGCTGTGCCGGGAAGCCGTAGACGCCGGTGGCGATCGCCGGGAAGGCGATGGTCCTGGCGCCCAGTTCGTCGGCGACCTCAAGACAGCGCCGGTAGCAGGAGGCGAGGATCTCGGCCTCGCCGTACGCGCCGCCTTCCCAGACCGGGCCGACGGTGTGGATCACGTGCTTGACCGGCGGGTCGAGATCGAAGCCAGGCGTCGCCATCGCGTCGCCGGGCTCACACGGACCGATCGCGGCACCCGCGATCGCGAGACGCGGACCGGCCGCCCGGTGAATGGCGCCGTCCACGCCGCCCCCACCCATCAGCGACTCGTTCGCCGCGGTGACGACGGCATCCGTGTCCTGAAGCGTGATGTCGCCCTGCACGACCTCGATCGCAGCCATGTGCCGATGATGCCACCAGCGCCGGACGAATACGGGCGGTCGCCTCGATTGTCCTCTTCGCGAAATTATGATGCTCGGTATACTTAGATTCGCCGACAGGATCCCTCTACAGTGGACCCATGACTAGGCGTACGGACAGCAGGCAGCGGATGGTCGAGGCCGCTCGGCAGCTCATTCGTGAGCGGGGGTACCACGGCACGGCGGTGTCGGACGTGGTGAAGCGGAGTGCGGCGCCCCGCGGATCGGTCTACTACCACTTCCCCGAAGGCAAGGTGCAGATGGCGGCGGAGGCCGCCGACAGCCACGCCCGGGAACAGGTCGAGATGATCAACCAGCTGGCCGGCTCCGCGTCGTCCGCCGAGGATCTGGTCCGCGCCTACTTCGACCGGGCCCGAGAGGGCATGGTCGGCAGTGGCTATCAACGCGGCTGTGCCGTCGCCCCGTTGGTGATCGAGGCGGGCGAGGAGGCCGAGGAGCTCGACGCCGCCGGCCGCCGGGCGCTCGCGGCGATGATCGACGGCATGGCCTTCCAGCTGATCGTGCTGGGTGTGGGGAACGCCGCCGCCCGGGAGCTCGCGCACACGGTGATCGCGGCGCTCGAAGGGGCCCTGGTCACATCCCGCGCGCTGCGCAGTCCCGAGCCGTTCGACGCGGTCCAGGCGGTACTGGCCAAGCGCGCCCGGGATCTCACCGGGGGCGTCAACACGTCCTCGTAGGTGCCGGCCCATCCCCTCCGGTCGAGGTTCGTCGTCGACTTGCCGTTTCTCCTCCCGTGTGCTTCGTTTGTAAGTATACCGAGCGACATAATTCGGCAGCTGGGAGACAGACATGGCATCCGTACTGATCACCGGCGCGTCCCAGGGCATCGGCAGGGCGACCGCGATCGAGCTCGCGTCCCGCGGCCACCGGGTCATCGCCACCGCCCGCCGGCCCGAGGACCTGGACGACCTCCCCGTCGACCAGCGGCTGCGTCTCGACGTCACCGATCCGACGAGCATCCACGAGGCGCTGCGTGCCGCGGGAGAGGTCGACGTACTCGTCAGCAATGCCGGCGCGACGATCCGCGGGCCGCTGGAGGCCATTCCCGTGTCCGAGGTCGAGGCGCTCTTCCAGCTCAACACCTTCGGTCCGCTGCGGCTGGCGCAAGGTCTGCTGCCCGGCATGAGGGCGCGAGGATCAGGTCGTCTCGTCTTCATGTCCAGCATCCAGGGGCGGCTCGTCCTGCCGGTCATCGGACCCTACGGAGCGAGCAAATGGGCACTGGAAGCGCTCGCCGAGACGCTGGCCATCGAGACCCGGCCCTTCGGCGTCAAGGTGTCCCTCATCCAGCCCGGAGCCGTGTCCACCGACGGCCCCGCCCGGGCCAAGTCCTTCATCACCGAGGGCGACCCCTACAGCTCGCTGTACCCGCAACTCGCCGCCCTGCGCGGTGAGTCCGTCACCGCCAAGGAGGTCGCGGCCGTCGTCGCCGACACCATCGAGGATCCCGAGCCGCCGCTGAGGGTGCCCGCGGGTGAGCCCGGCCGACGCGTACTCGCGGCCCGCAAAGCCGCACCGGACGACACTCCCTTCCTGCCGGCCGCGCTCGACTGGTAGGAACGGGACGCTCGACCGGCAGGTACAGCGTCCCGCCCACGCCCGCACCCCGTCCCACCGGTCCCTTCCGTGCCCGCCCGGGGCGTTGATCCGGGGATTCCCACGTCACGAAGGGTCTGCGTCCCCGCTTCGGGGGCACACGGCGGTTCATCGGGTGCGCACGGCACCCGCCGAGGACCGCCGCGAGGCGCAGACCCGTGGGAGCCCCGATGCCGACCGCCACACCGGGAAGAGCCGCAGGAGCGACCGGAGAAGGTACCGAAGTGGTACGACCGGCCCGCTCGTCCTTCCTGCCCAGCGGCACCGGCATCACCGCCGCACGGATCGGCGCGCTGACCGTCTGTCAGGCCGTCCTGCTCGTGGGCTTCGGGCTCCTGATCACGGGCCCCGCCCGGAACGTGTGGCCGCTCAACGTCGAGGACCACGTCAACGAGGGGTTCGAGCGGATCCGTACCGGCCCGCTCACCTCGCTCTCGTACGTCGGCTCGGAGGCGGGCAACACGCTCACGGTCATCGCCCTCACCCTGGTGAGCTGCGTGGCCCTGCTCCTCGTACCCCGGCTGCCGATGTGGCGGCAGGCGGTCTTCCTTGCCGTCGCCGTCTCGCTCCAGGCGCTGGTGTTCCTGGTCATCACCGAGTCGGTGGACCGCACCCGCCCGGACGTGGACCGGCTCGACTCCTCGCCGCCCACGTCCAGTTACACCTCCGGCCACACCGGCGCGGCCACCGCGCTCTACGCCGGACTCGGTGTCCTGGTGCTGTCCCGGGTCCGCAGGCCGTGGCGGTGGCCGGTGGCCGGGCTGCTGTTCCTGGTGCCGCTGATCGTCGGCGTCTCTCGTCTCTACCGGGGCATGCACCACCCCACGGACGTGATCGGTGGCATGGCCAACGGCGTCCTGGCCCTGTTGATCGTCTGGCGCGCGCTGTTCACGGACGGGTCCGTGGCCGCCGTACCCTCGCCGCGCGTCGGGGACATCGAGGCCGCCGTCGGTGGTGAGGAGCGACCGCCCGGCAGTACCGCCGTGATCTTCAACCCGACGGTGACCGGTGCGGGGGACCGCGAGAAGCTGCGGCGGATCCTCGAACAACACGGCCACCGCGCACCGGAGTTCATCGAGACCACCGCCGACGACCCCGGCACCGGACAGGCGGCCGGCGCGGTCCGTGACGGGGCGGCACTGGTCGTGGTCTGCGGCGGTGACGGAACCATCCGGGCGGCCGCCGACGCCCTGGCCGGCACCGGCGTACCGCTCGTCGTGGTGCCCTGCGGCACCGGCAACCTGCTGGCCCGCAACCTCGGCCTGCCGCTCACCCCCGCGGCCGCGCTCGACGTGGCGCTGTCCGGCACCCCGCACCGCCTCGACCTCGGCCGCATCGAGGGCGACGGACTCGCGTCCACGCATTTCGCCGCGATGTCCGGGGCCGGGCTAGACGCCGCGATGCTGGAACACACCGACGACCGCGCCAAGTCCGCCGTCGGCTGGCCCGCCTACGTGCTCGCCACCATCGGCACCCTGCGCACACCCCGGATGCGGCTGACGGTCCGGCTCGACGACGGGCCCGTCCTGCACCGCACGGCCCGGATGGTGCTCCTCGCCAACGTCGGCACCGTACAAGGCGGTCTCACCCTCGTCCCGGCGGCCCGGCCCGACGACGGACTGCTCGATCTGCTGATCCTCGACCCGCGCGGCCCCGGCGGCTGGATGCGTGCCGTCGGTGTGCTGATGCGCGGCCGCCGGCGCACCGCGCGGCCCACGACGGTGGAGACGCCCGTCCCCGAAGGCGCCGGCACCAAGGGCGTGCCGGTGGAGTTCTTCACCTTCCGGCGGGCCGAACTCGCCTTCGCCGCACCGCAGTCGAGGGAACTCGACGGGGACCCGGTCTCCCACGGCCGACGTCTCACCGCCGAGGTCAGGCCCGGCGCGCTCACCGTCCTGCTGCCCACCCGGGAGAAGTGAATGGGCACCGCCACCAAGGTCCCCGAGACCCGCGACATGACCGGCGACGACCTCTCGGCCGACGAGGCGATGGCGTCCTTGCGCCGCTACGGCCGCTGGCCGCTGCTGCGCGACTCCTTCATCCGGTTCCGGTACGCCGACGGCTTCAGCCACTCCCGGGCGCTCGCCCTGCAGACGGTGCTGGCCGTCATCCCGCTGGCCATCGCGTTCGTCGGACTCTCCACCGCGCTGCACACGGAGAACATCGGCCGACTCGCCGAACTCACCATCCACCGGCTCGCGCAGGGACCCAGCGCCGACGTCGTCGACGACGCGCTGGACCGCAGCCGGCACAGCGCGGGCGACGGGGACGAGATCGCCCTCTGGTTCGGCCTGCTCTTCTCCCTGGTCAACGTGACCACCGCGATGTGCCAGATCGAACGCGGCGCCAACCGGATCTACGGCAACGAACGCGACCGCCCCTTCCACCAGAAGTACCTGCGCGGCCTCGTGATGTCCCTCAGCGCCGGGATCCCGCTCGGCCTCGGGTTCATCGTGATGGTGGCCGGCGGTGACCTCGCCGCCGCGGCAGTGACGGTGTACCACCTCGACGGCGGCGCGCGGACCCTCTGCGAGATCCTGCGCTGGCCCTTCGGCTTCCTGCTCGCCCTCTTCTCGGCCAGCGCGATCTTCCGCCGCTCGCCCCGGCGCCGCCAGCCCGGCTACACCTGGCTGGCCTTCGGCGCCGCCGTGTATCTCGCGCTGTGGATGGCCCTGACCTGGCTGCTGAGCCTGTACCTGGGCATCAGCGGCTCCTTCGACACGGTCTACGGGCCGCTCAGCGCCTTCATGTCGCTGCTGCTGTGGGCTTACCTGACCTCCATCGCCCTCTTCCTGGGGCTGTCCTTCGCCGCGCAGTTGGAGGCCTCACGGGCGAAGCGGCCCGGTCCGATCTCGGCCGACCCGGGGGTGTGACTCATGGTCCGCGCCACGGCCCAGCGCCTTCTTGAACTCCGTCGCCGCACGGCCGACCGGAGATTCGGCATCCATCTGCTCGGCTCGACCGCGGTCGCCGCCGTCGCGGCCGTCCCCTTCGGGCTGCTGCTCGTCCTGGTCGAGGGACACTGGCAGCCGCTGCGCCGCCTCGACGCGGGCGCGGCACGGCGGTTGAACGAGATCGCCCTCGAACACCCCGAGTGGACCGACACCCTGCGCTTCCTGTCCGACCGGGTGTGGGACCCGCTCACCCTGCGGGCGGTCGTCGCACTGCTGACCGGCTGGCTGCTCTACCGACGGGCCTGGCGCCTGGCCGCCTGGTCCGCGGTGACGGCCGTGGCCGGCGGACTCATCGGGCTGCTGGTCAAAACGGTGGTCGAGCGGACCAGACCGTCGCTGGAGGACCCGGTCGCGCACGCGCCGGGATTCTCCTTCCCCTCGGGGCACGCGATGACGGCGACGACCTCGTTCGCCATCCTGCTCCTGGTCCTGCTGCCCCTGGTTCCGCGTGCGTTGCGGCCACTGTGCTGGTGCGTCGCGGTCGGGTCCGTGCTCGGCGTCGGCTTCACCCGGATCGCGCTCGGCGTCCACTGGTTCAGCGACGTCGTGGGCGGCTGGCTCCTGGGCCTCGCCGTCGTCGCCCTCACCACCTGGGCCTTCGAGGCCTGGCGCACCGACGCGGGGCGCGGACCTGTCGAGTTGACGGAGGGACTGGAGCCCGAACTCACAGACGCCCACCCCGAAGAGGGTCCCGATGCGTCCGCCGTACGGTCAGCACGGCGAAGTCGTCGTGCTGGGCCCCGTTGTCGGTGAACGCGCGGGCGTCCTCGTACAGGGCCTGGGGCAGTTCGGTGGGGGAGAGGGCGAGGCGGCTCGTCACGCGTTCGTCGGCCGGATAGAACGCGCCGTCGTGGTCGCGGGTCTCGGTGAGGCCGTCGGTGGTCAGCAGCAGGGTCGAACCGGCCGGGAAGTCGAACCAGTGCACGGTGGTGGGTTCGACGGACAGTTCGGCGAGACCGAGCGGGACACCGGGGTCCGTATGGGGCGTGGTGACACCGCCGTCGTGGACCAACCAGGGCGGAACATGGCCGCAGTTGACGACCTGGGCCTCGGTGTCCGCGTCGACGCCGATGATGAGCGCGGTCACGAACCGCTCGTCGTCGCCGGTCTGTTCGGCGTACGTGTTGTGGCGGACGACCGCCGCGTCCAGGGCGTCGACGAGCGCGGTGAGCGTCGGCTCACGGTAGGCCGCCTCGCGGAAGGCCCCGATCACGGCGAACGCGGCGCCGACGGCGGCCAGTCCCTTGCCCTGCACGTCCCCGATCAGCACCCGCGTGCCCCACGGTGAGGCGACCACGTCGTAGATGTCGCCGCCGACGAGCCGGTCCTCCTGCACGGGTTCGTAGACGCCGTTGACCAGGACGTCGTCGGTGACGAGGGGGAGCGGGTGCAGGATGTGCCGCTGCATCGCCGCGGCGGTGGTACGCAGGCGGAGCATCTCGTGCTCGCGGTTGATGCGCCGGTGGCAGGTGTAGACGGAGATCGCGCCCAGCACGATGGTGAACAGCAGCAGCAGGATCCGGTCCATCCACCGGCCCCCGTCCGCGCGCGGCACCACCACGGTGAGGAGGATGACGAGCGTGGTCCACGCGGCCACGAACTTCGTCTGCGCGAGGGTGCACAGCGCCGACGCCGTGCCCGGCAGGAAGATCAGCAGACCGAGATGCCACACCGGGGAGCCGGACACCACACCGAGGAACTCCACCAGCAGCGTCACCGTCACCACGCCGACGAGCATCTCGACGTTGTCCGGCGCCTCGATGGCGTCGAGGGCTCCGTCGGATCTCTTTCGGCTTCGGCGGATTCCGGTCATGCGCGCTCCCGAGCAGGTGGTGATCTCTCGGTACGTTCTACAGGCCGGGGATGGTGTACGGGCCACGGGGCGGCCCGGCACGTTCGTGTCGCCCGCCCCGCGGGGCGTCGATCCGGCAGGCCTGCGCAGGCTCCCGCCCGCAGATCACCGTTCGGGCAAGGGTACGGCGTGCCACTGTCACCCTCGGGATCACCCTTCGGGCGAGCGCCAGCCGTACGAGGGTCATCGTCGGACGACCGTCAGGCCCGCACCGGCGCCCGCTCGTCCAACAGGCCCTCGCCGCGCAGGTCGTCCCAGACCTGATCCGGGATCTCCGCGCCGAAGGCCGCCGTGTTGCGGTGCACCTCGTCGGCGGTGCGCATGCCGACCACGATGCCCGCGACGGCCGGGTGCCGGAGCGGAAAGGCCATCGCCAGCTCCGGCAGCGTCACGCCGTGCGCTTCGCAGACGTCGGCGATGCGGTGCGCGCGCTCCAGCATGTCCGGCGCGGCGGGCGCGTAGTCGAAGGTGGCACCCTCGGGCGGCCGGGCGGTGGCGAGCAGACCGGAGTTGAAGATCGAGGCCGCGATGACCGAGACCTCGCGTGCCGTGCAGACGGGCAGGAGGTCGTCGAGGGCGCTGTGGTCCAGCAGCGTGTAGCGGCCGGACAGCATGACGGCGTCCACGTCCGACTCCTCCACCAGCCGTGTCAGCAGGCCGGGGTGGTACATCCCCGCGCCGATCGCGCCCACCACGCCCTGGGCGCGCAGTTCGGCGAGCGCCGGAAGGCCCTCCCGCAGCGCGTCCTCGAAGTGCTGCTCCGCGTCGTGCAGGAAGAGCACGTCGATACGGTCGACGCCCATCCGCCCGAGCGAGTCCTCCACGCTGCGCAGCACACCGTCCCGCGTGAAGTCCCACACGCGACGATGGGTGGCGGGCACGGCGAAGCTCTCGTCCATGCGGCCCGCCGGGTCCTGCGGGACCAGCAGTCGGCCGACCTTCGTCGACAGCGTCACCTCGGCACGCGGCTTGCCGCGCAGCAGATCGCCGACGCGGCGTTCGGAGTGGCCGATGCCGTAGTGCGGGGAGGTGTCGTAGTAGCGGATCCCGCCGTCCCAGGCCGCATCGAGGGCGCCCGCGGCGGTCTCGTCGTCCAGCGGTGCGAAGAGCCCCCCAAGTGGTCCGCCACCGAAGCCCAGTTCAGTGATCTGTACCTTGCTCTGCCCGAGCCGGTTCCGCTTCATGCCCACCGTTCCCCCTGGACGCCTGGCGACCCGCCCATCCTGCCGTGCCTCCGGTGCCACTCCAAGGGATTTTCCTCGTCAGGCCGGTCGCGGATCGACGTGGATCTTCGGCCCGGGACCGGCGCCGGCCGGCCGCTCCCCGGCGAGGACGGGCCCGACCTGGGCCAGCCCCACGGTCGCGGCGACGAGCGGCCGCGGGTCGACGGATCCGTCGGCGTAGGCGCGGATGGTGTCGTCGAGGCCGGGGGAGCCGGACAGGATGCCCGTCGCGGTCACGTCCTTGAGGGCGAGTGTCCGGGTGTCGATCCTGCTGGGCTCACCGGCCAGTCCCACGTACACGACCCGACCGGCAGGCTCGACCAACTCCAGTGCCAGGGCGGGCAGGTGGACGGCGTTCGAGGCGTCGACGACCGCGTCGAAGGGCAGGTCCGGGACCGATCGCTCCGTCCACACCTGCTCGAAGCCCAGAGCGCGGGCGAAGGCCAAGGACTCCTCGGTGCGGCCCATCAGGTGCACCTCCGTTCCGGCGGCCCGCAGGAACATGGCGACCAACAGCCCTATGGTCCCCGGGCCCAGGACCAGGGTCCGGTCACCGGGACGCGGCGCGGCGGCCCGTGCGGCGCGCAGGGCGTTGCCGCCCGGCTCGACCAGCGCGCCCAGTTCGGCGTCGACGGAGTCCGGCAGGACGTGCAACGAGGAGACGGGCACGGCGAGTTGCTCCGCCAGGGCGCCGTCCCGGCCGCCGCGGATGCCGACCTCCTGCCGCTTCTCGCACACGTGCTGATGCCCCCGTCGGCAGCGACGGCAGGCACCGCACCCGAGCATGGTGTCGCCCATCACCCGTCGGCCCACCCACACCGGATCGACCCCCGCGCCGACCGCCGCGACCCGACCGGCCCACTCGTGGCCCAGCCGCAACGGGTAGGCGCAGTGCCCTTGGTGGAGGTAGGCCATCGCGCCCGTGAAGAACTCGACGTCCGTACCGCACACGCCGACCCGCTCGACGTCCACGACGGCCTCGCCGGGAGCCGCCACCGGCGCCGGGACCTCCTGAACCGCGTACTCCCCGGGGGCCGTCAGCACGAACGCCCGCATCGAGTGGCCGCTCACCGCGGCCCGCGGAGGCGTCGGCGCTGCGCGAGCCCCGATATGCCCAGCTCCGGCGTCTGCGTATGCTCCATGGCGTTCCAAAAATTAGACCATCGTGTCGATTCTTGGAAGGAGTTCGCCGATGAAGCACCCCAGCGCGACAACCCTCCGCAGTGCGCAGTGGTACGCGGGACAGGACCGCAACGCCTACATCCACCGGGCCTGGATGCGGCGCGGTGTACCCGGAGACGCCTTCGCCGGGCGCCCGCAGATCGCCATCGCCAACACCGCCTCGGACCTGACCCCGTGCAACGCGCACCTGAACGAGGTGGCCGCCTCGGTGCGCAACGGCGTGTACGAGGCGGGCGGAATCCCGCTGGACCTGCCCGTGGTGTCGCTGGGGGAGACGCAGGTCCGGCCCACGGCCATGCTCTGGCGCAACATGGCGGCGATGGCCACGGAGGAGATGCTGCGGGCCAACCCCATAGACGGCGTGGTCCTGTTGGGCGGCTGCGACAAGACGATCCCGTCGCTGCTCATGGCCGCCGCCTCGGTCGACCTGCCCGCTGTGGTGGTGCCCGGCGGGCCCATGCTGAACGGGACCTTCCGCGGTACACCGTTGGGTTGCGGGACCGACGTGTGGCGGCTGTCGGAGGAGGTCCGGGCCGGCACGCTCTCCCAGGAGGACTTCACCCGCTCCGAGTCGTCGATGATCCGCAGCCGCGGGCACTGCAACACGATGGGCACCGCCTCGACGATGGCCGTGGTCGCGGAGGCCCTGGGCACGGTCGTCCCCGGCGTCGCCGGCACCCCGGCCCCCGACAGTCGCCTGCTGGAGGCCGCGCACGGCACCGGTCGCTTGGTGGTGGACATGGTGGCCGCGGACCGGCGCCCGGGCACCTTCCTGACCAAGGCGTCCTTCCACAACGCGATCGTGGCGCTGGCCGCCGTCGGCGGATCGACCAACGCGGTCGTCCACCTGCTGGCGATCGCAGGGCGCCTCGGTGTCGACCTGACGCTGGACGACTTCGACCGCATCGGCTCCCGGGTGCCGGTCCTCGTCGACCTCCAGCCGGCCGGCCGCTTCCTCATGGAGGACCTCCACCGCGCCGGCGGCCTGCTCGCCGTCCTGCGCGAGGTCCGCGACCTGCTCGACCCCGACGCGCTGACCGTCACCGGGAAGCCGCTGGTCGACCACCTCGACGACGCCCCGATCTGGGACCCCGAGGTCATCCGCACCCGCGCCGAACCACTCGTCGCCGAGGGCGGCATCGCCGTCCTGCGCGGCAACCTCGCACCCGACGGAGCCCTCGTCAAACCCGCGGCGGCCTCCCCGCACCTCCTCCAACACCGGGGCAGGGCAGTCGTGTTCGACAGCATCGAGGACTTCCACGCCCGCATCGACGACCCGGACCTCGACGTCGACGCCGACTCCGTTCTCGTCCTGCGCGGTTGCGGCCCCAAGGGCTATCCCGGCATGCCCGAGGTGTCGAACATGCCGTTGCCGACCAAGCTCCTCGAACAGGGCGTCCGCGACATGGTCCGCGTCTGCGACGGCCGCATGAGCGGCACGGCGTACGGCACCGTCGTCCTGCACGTGGCCCCGGAGGCCGCGGCCGGCGGCCCGCTCGCCCTCGTGCGCACCGGGGACTTCATCACCCTCGACGTGCAGGGCCGCCGCATCGACATCGACGTACCGGACGACGAACTCGCCCGCAGAACACCGGACAAGACCACCGTCGACGGCTTCGCCACCCCGCGCCGCGGCTGGGAACGCCTCTACGTCGACCACGTTCTCCAAGCCGACACCGGCGCGGACCTGGACTTCCTCGTCGGGTCCAGCGGCTCCGAGGTGAGCCGGGAATCCCACTGACCGGCGGCAACCCCCGTACGGGAACGCGAAGTTCGGGTGTGCGCATGCGGAGCGGACGACGTGATCGGAAACGTATCCTGGCGGCGTTCGATTGGTCCGGACCGCGTGCCCGCCTTCTCGGTCGGCCGCGCCATGTGCTGAAAGGTGGTCTCCTCCCAACGTGAGCAGTCGTCGCCCGCAGAGCCAGAGCACCAGGCCGACGATGCGCGATGTCGCCGAGCGGGCCGGAGTCGCCCTGGTCACGGTGTCCCGCGTCGTCAACGGCATCGGCGCGGTGCGCGAGGAGACGGCCGACCGCGTGCACGCGGCCATCAGCGAGATCGGCTACCAGCGCAACGAGATCGCGCGCTCCCTGCGACCCGGACAGAACTCGCTGACCATCGGCCTCTTGCTGGGCGACCTGACCAACCCGTTCTACGCCTCCCTCGCGAAGGCGGCGGTCGAGGTGATGGCAGACGCCGGGTACGCCGTGCTGCTCAGCACCGCCGACGAGGACCTGGAGGTCGAACGCCGGGCCGTGGGCGAGCTGATCGGGCGCCGCGTGGCCGGGCTCATCATCGTGCCCGACCAGGGCGACCACGCCTTTCTGCGGGAGGTCAACGGCCACGACCAGGTGCCCGTCGTCTTCGTGGACCGGCCCGCCACCGGAGCCGAGGCCGACGTCGTCCTCGTCGACAACGAGGGCGGCGGACGCACCGCGACCCAGCACCTGATCGACCACGGCCACCGCCGGATCGCGATCCTCGTCGCCCCCTCGTACTACACCACCGGCCGCAGACTGCGCGGTTACCGCAAAGCCCTGCGGCACAGCGGCATCGACGCCGACGAGACCCTGGTGGTCGCCCTCCCGCGCGGCACCATGGAGGAGGCGTCCGCCGCCACCCACACCCTGCTCACCTCACCGAACCCGCCTACGGCGATCTTCTCGACGACGAGCTTCCTCACCGAGGGCGTCCTGCGGACCAGCCGCCGACTGGACGCCCAGATCGCCGTGGTGGGGTTCGACGACTTCAAGCTGGCCGACATGCTCCCGACCCCGGTCACGGTGGTCACCTCGGACACCGAGGAACTCGGCCGCCGCGCCGCGCACTTGCTGCTCGACCGCATCGACGGCGGGAGCGGACCGTTCCAACGCGTCATGCTGCCCTCGCAGTTGATAGCCCGGGGTACGGGTGAGACGGCTCCGCGCCAGCCCAACAGCCCGTCTGGTGCAGACCATTGACCTCCCGTCAGGGAGCTGCCACCTTCGTCATGGATACGTTTCCATAGCTCCGGACGCATGGGCCTGTCCGCCCCTGTCCGCCCCTGTCCGCCCCTGTCCGCCCCCACAGCGAAGCAGGAGACACAGACATGACCGTCCCCCTGATCCGGCTGAGATCCCTCAGAGCGGCGCTCGCGATGGTGCTGTTCCTCGTGCTCGCCCCGCCGCTGCTCCTCATGAAGGCGGCCCCGCAGGCCCACGCGCTGGAGAACGGTCTGGCCCGCACGCCCCCGATGGGCTGGAACGACTGGAACGCCTTCGGCTGCAACGTCACGGAGCAACTGGTCGAGCAGACCGCCGACTACCTCGTTTCGTCCGGTCTGAAGGACGCGGGCTACCAGTACGTCAACATCGACGACTGCTGGATGACCTCGGCCCGCAACTCGGCCGGTCAACTGGTCCCGGACCCGGTCAAGTTCCCCAACGGGATCAGCGGCACCGCCGCCTACGTGCACTCCAAGGGCCTCAAGCTCGGCATCTACGAGAGCGCCGGCACCGCCACCTGCGCCGGTTACCCCGGCAGCCTCGGCCACGAGCAGACGGACGCGAACAGCTTCGCCTCCTGGGGCGTCGACTACCTGAAGTACGACAACTGCAACCACCAGAACGTGCCCGACCAGCAGCGCTACACCGCCATGCGCGACGCCCTCGCCAACACCGGGCGCCCGATCGTCTACAGCCTCTGCAACTGGGGCCTGGCGAGCGTGTGGACCTGGGGCGCGGGCGTCGGCAACAGCTGGCGCACCACCGACGACATCAACGTCAACTTCTCCACGGTGGTCTCCATCTACAAGGCCAACGTCAAGCTCGCCCCGTACGCCAAGCCCGGTGCCTGGAACGACCCGGACATGCTGGAGGTCGGCAACGGCATGTCCTTCACCGAGGACCGCACCCACTTCAGCCTCTGGGCCGAGATGGCCGCGCCGCTGATCGCCGGGAACGACATGCGCAGCGCCTCGGCGGCGACCCTCTCGCTCTACGGCAACAGGGACGTCATCGCCGTCGACCAGGACTCCCTGGGCAAGCAGGGCACCGAGATCTCCTCGTCGGGCGGCCTGCACGTCCTGACCAAGCCGCTCGCCAACGGTGACGTGTCGGTGGTTCTGTTCAACGAGAACTCCAGTGCGGCCACGATCAGCACCTCGGCCGCGGCGGCGGGCCTTCCGGCCGCCTCCTCGTACCGGCTCAACAACCTCTGGTCCCACCAGATCAGCAGCACGACCGGCAGCATCGCGGCGAGTGTCCCCGGGCACGGCTCGGTCATGTACCGGGTGTCCGTCGGCAGCGGCACCAGCGTCGGGACGACCCACCCGCTGATCGGCGCCTCCTCCAACCGTTGCCTCGACGCGTACAACGGTGAGACCACCCCCGGCACGAAGATCGAGATCTGGGACTGCGGCGGCGGCACCAACCAGGCCGTCACCCTCACCGCGGCCGGTGAACTCCGGCTCTACGGCGGCACCCAGTGCCTGGACGCGTACAACAACCAGACCTCCTCCGGCACCAAGGTGCAGCTCTACACCTGCAACGGCGGCGCCAACCAGAAGTGGAGCCTCAACCCCAACGGCACCATCACCGGCACCCAGTCCGGGCTCTGCCTCGACGTCACCGGGGGCGACAAGCCCGCCGGCAACGTCAACGGCACCCAGATCGAGCTGTGGACCTGCAACGGCGGCGCCAACCAGCAGTGGCGCCTGGGCTGACGGCCCCTTATCGGACTGATGGCCTTTTCGTCGGGCTGACGGCCCCTCATCGGACTGATGGTCCTTCATCGGGCTTACGGCGCCCCCCCATCCCCCCACGCCGACGGAGCTGACATGACCTCAACCGCACGACACGTCCGAAGAGTTGTCACCGGCCTGATCGCCGCCCTGGCCCTGCTCACCCCGGTCACCACCGGCGTCGCGAGCGCCGCCCCCGAGGCGACGATCTGCAACAAGTACTGCGACGCCCGCGACCCGGCCCAGTCCCCGGGCGACCGCCAGCCGGTCACCGCGACCATCTACTCCCGCACCCTCACCCTGCACTTCGACGACTCCGACGCGATGGGCTGGGCCTCGATCACCAACGGCAACCCCGGCGACGAGACCTGGCTCGACCGCTCCTTCGACGGCGGCCGCACCTGGAGCTCGGGCAGCAAGCTCGGCGACACCACCGTCCCCGCGGGGCAACGGGGTTGGCGCACCCTGATGTACAACGTCGACGACTGGAACAACAACGGCGTCGGCGCGCTGCGGGCCTGCGGCAAGGCGGGGGACCGGCCCGAGATCGCCTGCACCGCATGGGCCCGCACCACCTGGAACGCGTACAGCCGCCCCACCGCGGCCGCCACCGCGCTGATGCAGTCGTACAACAACTCCACCGGCCTCTTCGACACCACCGGCTGGTGGAACTCCGCCAACGCCCTGACCGCGATCATCGACAACATCCGGGTCACGGGCATGCCCAGCTTCAAGTACGCCATCGCCAACACCTACGACCGCCAACTGGGCGCCCAGGGCGGCCAGTTCCGCAACGACTACATCGACGACACCGGATGGTGGGGGCTCGCGTGGGTCGCCGCATACGACCTGACGGGTGACAGCCGCTATCTCAACACCGCACGTGCCGACGCCGATTACATGGCGCGGTACTGGGACTCGACATGCGGCGGCGGGGTGTGGTGGAGCACGGCGAAGACGTACAAGAACGCCATCGCCAACTCCCTGTACCTGGAGCTCAACGCGGCCCTGCACAACCGGATCGCCGGTGACACGGTCTACCTCGGCCGGGCGAACGCCGACTGGGCGTGGTTCAAGGGCACCGGCATGATCAATGGTTCGCACCTGGTCAACGACGGCATCGACCTGTCGACGTGCCGCAACAACGGGTCCACGGCATGGTCGTACAACCAGGGCGTACTCCTGGGCGGCCTCGCCGAGTTGTACCGCGCCACGGGTGACTCGGCCCTGCTGACCGCCGGCCGGCAGATCGGTGACGCCTCGACCACCTCCACCGCGCTCAACTCCGGCGGCATCCTGCGCGAGCCGTGCGAGACGAACGGCTGCGGGGCCGACGGACCCACCTTCAAGGGCGCCTACGTCCGCGGCCTCGGCGCCTTCAACTCCCTGCTCTCCGACCGCCCTTACACGTCCTACCTGGCTCGTCAGGCCAACTCCGCCTACGCCAACGACCGCAACGCCCTCGACGCGTACGGGCTGCACTGGGCCGGGCCCGTCGACTCGACGGACGCGGCCCGACAGCAGAGCGCGCTGGACCTGATGAACGCGGCGAACTGACCGAGGAGTCAGAGCACCGCCCCCATCCGCCAGGGGACGATCTCCTCCGCCCCGAACCCGAGCGCCTCGGACTTGCTCTCGGCGCCCGAGGCCAGGCCCACGAGGGCCTCGAACAGGGCCGCGCCGTAAGTGACTTGATCGGCGTGGCTCATGGCGGGGCCCGCGTCGAAGTCGATGTCGCCGCGCATCCGCTCGTACAACCCGGTGGTGGTGCTGATCTTGAGGCAGGGGACCGGACGGGAGCCGAACAGCGAACCCCGTCCGGTCGTGAAGGCGAGGAGGTTGGCGCCGCCGGCGACCATGCCGGTGGCCGACACGGGGTCGTAGCCGGGCGTGTCCATGAAGGTGAGGCCCGGCACGGTCACCGGCTCCCCGTAGCCGACGACGTCATTGAGCGGGCTGGTCCCGGACTTGAGTACGGCGCCCAGCGACTTCTCCCAGATGGTGGTGATCCCGCCGGCCCGGTTGCCCCGGGACGGGTTGTTGTCGAGGGTCGCGCCGTTGCCCGCCGTGTACTGCTGCCACCAGTCGATGAGTTCGTCGATCCGGGCCGCCGCCTCGGGGTTCGAGGCTCGGTCGCGCAGCAGGTGGTGGGCGCCGTAGATCTCGGGGGTCTCGCCGAGCACGACCTTGCCGCCCGCCGCGACGAGGAGGTCGGCCGCGACGCCGAGGGTGGGATTTGCGGTGAGTCCGGAGTAGGCGTCGCTGCCGCCGCACTGGAGTCCCAGCGTCAGTTCCGCGAGCGGGATCGGCACGCGGCGGGCTTCCGCGATCCGCGGGACCAGGTCCGCGATGCGGTCGAGCGCCGCGTTCACGGTCGCCGCAGTGCCGCCCAGTTCCTGGATGGTGAGCGTCTCGGTTCCGACGGCGTCGCCGAGGAGGTTCTCCGGCTGGTTGATCTCGCAGCCGAGGCTGATCAGAAGGGCCGCCGCCACGTTGGCATGGCCGAGGTAGCCGCGCAGGGTGCGCCGCAGGATGTCGTCCCCGGGCGTGCCCTCCGCCATGCCGCAGCCGAGGTCGTGCGGGAGCGCGATGACACCGTCCAGGCCTGGCGTTCCCCGGTGCCGGTCGTCGGCCCGCTGGGCGATCATCCTGGCCACCGTGGCCGAGCAGTTCACGGTCGGGACCACGACGATGTAGTTGCGGGTAGCAGCCCGCCCGTCCGCCCTGCGGTAGCCGAGGAAGTGGTCGCGGGTGGGGGCAACTACGCTCGGCGGCGCGAGACTTGGGCCCGGACGCGCCGCCGGCTCCTCCCACTCGCCGATGCCCAGGTTGTGCACGTGGACATGCGTGCCCGCCGGGATGTCGGCCAGGGCGATGCCGATCACCTCGCCGTACTTGCGGACCGGAGCGCCCTTCGGAAGGTCGCGCAACGCGACCTTGTGCCCGGCGGCGATGTCCTCGACGGCCGGTGCGGTGCCGTCGGCGAGCTCGACGTCCGTTCCCCGCTCCACATCCACGAGGAGCAGCCCGATGTCGTCCAGGCCGGGACGGGGGACCAGCGGCTTGACGGCTGTCACGTCAGCCCCGGAACGGCCGGACGGGGACGCCCGCCGTGCCGGTCTCGACGACGAACACCGAGCCGGACAAAGGGGAGTTGGCCAGTTCCTCGGTGGACAGACCATTGCGGGCGGAGGTGATGAACAGGCGGCCGTCCGCGCCGAAGGCGCAACTGGTCGGCTGGAGCACGGGCACCGGTACGACCCCCACGACCCGTCCCGTCGGGTCGTACCGTCGCACCTCGCGGCCCCCGTGCATGGCCACCCAGAAGCACCCCTCCACGTCGACGGCGAGGCCGTCGGGCACGCCGACGCCCTCGGTCTTCGTCAGCACTTCGAGGCGGCCGAGCTCTCCCGGTTCGGCGAAGAAATCGGCTCGGTAGAGGAGGTTGGCGTAGCTGTCGGCGAGGTAGAAGACGGTGTCCTCGGCGTTCCAGCCGAGCCCGTTCGGCAGCATGAGGTCGTCGACGACGACCTCGCTCGGCCCGACCCCGTCCCACCGGTGCAGCCGGCCGAGGCCCGGCGCGAACTCCATGTCGTTGCTGCCGGCCCAGAACCTGCCGTAGGAGTCCACCTTGCCGTCGTTCATACGCAGGTTCGGCTCGGGCAGCACCGGATCGACCAGCGTCAGCCCGGCCTCGGTGACGAGACCGAACCCGTCCGCCACCGCGACGGCGAAGCCCTCCTGGTCGGCTCGGGGCGCGACCGCGCCGACCATCGTGCCGACCTCCGTGACGGTCTGCCGACCGGTGGACAGATCGTCGTCGTAGAACCTGCGGCCGTAGATGTCGACCCAGAGAAGATGCCCGGTGCGCGGATCGAACACCGGGCCCTCACCCACGTCCGAAGTATCGCTGCGGACCGCCACTTCGAGATTCGAGTACGTCTGGACATTGGCCATCGCGACTCCATTCGTTTTCCCTCAACCTCGCCCCGGTCACCCGTGATCGTCAACGCCGATTAACGGATGTCGGGCATTCGTCGTGCGAATGGAGCCGGGCCGGATCAAGCCGGTGGAACGGCGGTCGTGCCGACCGGCCTCGGTGCTTTTACCACGGCACGGATGAACGCTTGAGCGGCCGCGCCCAACGGGCGTTCCGAATGCCACCAGACTCCCACGTCCCGAAAGCGGTTGAGGTGGCGAATGGGACGCATCTCCATTCCGTCCCGCAGGATCATCACCCCGCCCAGATAGTTGATGATGCCGATTCCGTGCCCGGCCCGGACCCGCGCACCGAGCGTGGTCGGCTGATGGGACACGATTCCGTGCGGCGCGACCAGGTCCTTGATGCGCAACTCGACCTCGGCCTCGTAACCGACCACCGAGTTGGCGAGCGGATCACCGATCGTGATGACGCGCTGATCGGTGAAGTCCGCGAGATCGACCTCGTCCTTCTCCAACAGGGGATGGCCGGTCGGGGCGAGCATGACGTAGGGCTCCCGCCACAGAGGACGCATGGTGAACGCGTGATCGTGCGGCTCGGGCCGGATCGTGCGCAGCGCCACCGAGACCCGGCGTTCGGACAGTGCCGCCTCGATGAAGTCGACGTCTCCGTCCAGGACCGCCACCCGGATGTGCGGGTGCGCCTTCTGCAGGGCCGTGATGACCCCGGGCAGGAATTCCGAACTCCCGCTGGCGAAGCTCGCGACCGTGACGGTTCCCGTGATGTTGCCCAGGTCCGTCTGGCGTGCGGTGACCAATTCGTCGGCGGCGGCGAGAACCGCCCGCGCGCGGGCCAGCAGAGCGCGGCCGTCGTCGGTGAGCGTGAGGGGCCGGATACGGCGTTCGATGAGCAGACAGCCGAGTTCGCGTTCCAGATTCGCGATGTGCGCCGAGACCCGCGGTTGCGACAGATGCAACTTTTCGGCGGCCCTGGTAAAGCCGCCGGTATCCACGACCTCGACCCAGGTACGCAACCAGGCCAGTTCGAGCGTCATTGACCCAACCTCCTCGCCGCGCGGGCGGACCGCCACCGGTGCGCAATTCCCTTCGGTGGCACGGCATCTGCGCGGCAGATCATCTGTATTCGCTTTTCGCCGTTGACGAGTTCCCGCGGCCATGGCCGACTGGAAAAATGACCGAGCAGACTTCCTTCGGCACCGCCCGCGGAATCCTCTCCGCGCACGGCGCGGACCTCCTCCGCGGCGACGACGGTGCGGTGATCACCTCCGTGGAGACCTATGCCCTCGCCGTACCTCTGAAGCGGCCCATCGCCGACTCCACCGCCGCCATGGCGCACTGGACCGTACCCGTCGTCGAGATCCGCACCGCCGACGGCCGCGTGGGCACGGGGATCTCCGGCGTCCACTGCGCTCCCGAACTCCTCTCCGACGTGATCCTCTCCTACTATGCCGACGCCCTCCTGGACACGTCGTCGGAGGACATCCTGGGCACGTGGAAGCGCCTGTACTGGCTGCCCACGCACTGGATGGGCCGGGCCGGGGTCGTGCACATGGCGCTGGCCATGGTCGACATCGCCCTGTGGGACCTCGCCGCCCAGCGCGCCGGCATGCCCCTGTGGCGGCTCCTCGGTGGCACGCAGGAGAGCGTCGAGGCGTACAACACCGACGGCGGCTGGCTCAACCTCTCCGACGGCGAACTCGTACGGGATCTCACCGCGCTGGTCGACCACGGCTGGCCCCGGGTGAAGATCAAGGTGGGCCGGCCGGACTGGCGCGAGGACGCCCGGCGGGTACGCGCGGTCCGGAAGGCGCTCGGCGACGACGTGACCCTGATGTGCGACGCCAACCAGCGCTGGGACACCTCGACGGCCAATCAGATCATGCCGACCCTGGAGGAGGCCGCGATGGACTGGGTCGAGGAGCCCTTCCACGCCGACGACCTCCAGGCGCACGCCCGCCTCCAGGCGTCGACGCGGCTGGACGTGGCGGCCGGCGAAAGCATCTACTCCTACCACCAGTTCGCCTCCTTCATGGCGGCCGACGCCATCCGGGTAGTCCAGGTCGACGTCACCCGGGTCGGCGGAGTGACCGAATATCTGCAGATCGCCGCGCACGCGGCGGCACGCGGACTGCGCCTGGCTCCGCACGCCGGCGACATGATGCAGGTGCACCAGCACCTGGTCGGCACGGTCCTGTCGGAGGTGCCGCCGCTGGTGGAGTTCATCCCCTGGACGCAGGAGGCCTTCGTCGAGCGCAGCGTCGTACGCGAAGGGCTCATGGAGCGTCCGCTCGGTCCGGGCGCGTCGACCGCGATCGATCCGGCCGCGCGCGTGCGGTGGCAGATCCCCGCGGTGGGATCCACCAGAACCCTGTGACCCCCCGATCCACCGACGGAAGGAACAAGATGTCCGAGTCGCCCCTGGGGCACACCGACGAGCGAGTCGCCGTCGTCACCGGCGCGGGCCAGGGAATCGGGCGCGCCATCGCCGTGGCGCTCGCCGCCCGTGGCGTACGGGTCGTCGTCACCGACCGCAACACGGAGACCGGAGCGGCCGTCGCCAAGGAGGTGGGCGGCGACTTCCTGCCCCTGGACGTGTCCGACGCGCGGGCCGTCGCGGAGGCGGCGGACGAGGTCGTACGGCGCTTCGACCGCGTCGACGTGCTGGTCAACAACGCCGGTATCGCCCACGAGAACAATGCCCTCGACGTGACGGACGAGATCTGGCACCGCGTCCTCGACGTCGACCTGACCGGCACCTTCGTGGCCTGCCGTGAGTTCGGCCGGCACTTCGTGCGCCGGCGCTCCGGCTCGATCGTGAACATCTCCTCGATCGCCGCCTTCATCGGCTCCAACCCCGAGTACCACGTGGCCTACGACGTGGCCAAGGCCGGCGTCTCCCAGCTGGCGCGGTCGCTCGGGGTCGAGTGGGCGCGGTACGGGGTCCGGGTCAACGCGGTCGCGCCGGGCCGGACCCGTACGCCCATCCTCGACACGGTCGGGATGGACGATCCGCAGCGGATGACGGAGTGGATCGGCCAGATCCCGATGGGCCGGCTGCTGGAGGCCGAGGAGATCGCGGCGGCCGTCGCGTTCGTGGCGCTCGACGCGGCCGCGATGACCGGACAGACCCTGCTCGTTGACGGCGGCCAGATCGCGCAGTGACGCCGTCCGACGCTTGCCTTCAGCCGAGGCCGAGGGCAAGCGTCTCTCCCTCGGCGAGGCGAACGTCGAGGAGGTCGTCGCCGTATCGCACGCGGACGTCCGTGGTGCGTGACGCGTGGATCCGCGCCGCCGCCAACTGCCCCTCGTGCCAACGGATGTCCACGGTGAGGCCGCCCCGTGCGCGCAGTCCGGACACGCTCCCCTCGGGCCAGCCGGCGGGCAGCGCAGGCAGCAACTCGACCTCCCGGCCGTCGGATTGGAGCAGCATCTCGGCGACGCCCGCCGTGCCGCCGGCGTTGCCGTCGAAGGAGTAGATGTTCTGCGCCGCGCCCGCCACCCCGCCGGCGGAGAACGTCATCAGGTTCGCCTCGCTGGCGTCCGCGATCAGGCTGGTGAGGTGCTTGAGGGCCGAATCGCCCTTCAGAAGCCGGGCGTAGTAGACGGTGAAGTTGGCCTCGACCCACTCGGTCTGCTCCCAGCCCGGGGCCTGCTGCCTGCGCTCGATGGTGACCTCCGCGGCACGCGCGAGGTCCGGAGTGTCGCGCGGGCTGATCTGGCGTTCCGGGAACAGGGCGCTGAGATGGGAGGTGTGCCGGTGGCTCGGCTCGGCCTCCTCGTAGTCGTGCAGCCACTCCCGCACCTGCCCGTGCCGCCCGATCCGCAGCGGCGGCAACAGGCGACGCGCGGCGGCGATCCTGGTCCTCAAGTCGGCGTCGACATCGAGCAGTTCGGCGCTCTGAGCGCAGATCCGCAGCACGGCTTCCATGAACACCCGGTCCGCGGTGGGACCCATGGACACCGAGCACCGGCTGCCGTCGGGCGCGAGATACCAGTTCTCCGGCGACTCCGAAGGGCCGGTGACGAGCAGGCCGTGCTCCGGCTCCTCGACCGCGTAGGCGAGGAGGAACTCGGCGGCCCCGCGCAGCACCGGGTACGCGCGCTCGCGGAGGAACGTCTCGTCACGGCCGTACTCGAAGTGCTCCCACAACTGGAGGGCGAGCCAGGCCCCGCTGGTCACATTCATGCCCCAGCCGATGCCGGATCCGGGTGCCGTGTACCCCCACGCGTTGGTCACCGTGTGCGCGACCCAGCCCGGTGCGCCGTACATCTCCTCGGCGGTGGACCGGCCGTGGTCCGCGAGCAGTTCCAGCAGACCGAACAGCGGCTGCTGGCACTCGGCGAGGTTGGTCGGCTCGGCGGCCCAGTAGTTCTGCTGGGTGTTCATGTCGAGGTGGAAGTCGTTGGTCCAGGAGGCGCTGCTGGCCAGGCCGTCGTTCCACAGCCCCTGAAGGGCAAGCGGCAGCGGGGAGTTGGGGCGGGAACCGGCCATCGTCAGATAGCGGCCGTACTGGAAGTACAGCGCGATGAGAGCGTCGTCGGCCTTCCCGGCGGCGAGGCGGTCGCGGCGGGCGTCGGTGGACAGGTCCGCGAGGTCGGGCGGCGCGGATCCGAGATCCAGGGACACCCGTCGCATGAGCGCTTGGTGGTCCGCGACATGTGCCGCTCGCACCGCCTCGTATCCGGCTGCCGGCCCGGCGGACAGCAGCTCCTCCGCCCGCACCCGCGGGTCCGCCCCGCCCCAGTCGGTGCCGACGACGACGTAGACGACCGCGCTGTCGGCCCCTTCCAGATGAAGGACGTCGTTTGTACGGTGCACGGTGCCGCCGTCGGCTTCGAGGCGGGCGCGGATCTCCAGCGCGACGCCCTGGTGCCCGTCGCTGTGCAGGCTCTCGTGGGCGTGACCGCTGAAGGCGACGCGGGATTCCGTGGTGGTCGTGTCCCCGGGGAGTACGGCGTCCTGGATCGAGAGGGCGAAGGAGAGCGTTCCGGGGCGGTCCGCGGTGAGGCGGATCGCGATCAGGCCATGGGGGTTGGTGGCGAACACCTCGCGCGTGAAGCGGACGCCGTTCTGCTCGTAGGAGACCGAGGCGAGGCCCGTGTCCAGGTCCAGGGCTCGGTGGTAGTCGCGGGGCGGAGTCCCGTCGGGGAAGGCCAGTCGGACCTCGGGCAGGGGGAGATTCGTGCCGAACGACCGTGGTCTGCCCAGGAGATGCTCGGTGGCGAGCCGCTGCGCCTCCGCGTGCTTTCCCGCGAAGAGGAGCTCGCGGATGCGCGGTATCTGCTGTCGGGCGGTCGGGTTCACGTCCGTCGTCGAGGGGCCGCCCGACCACGCGGTGGACTCGGAGAGTTGGATCCGCTCGCGGTCGGTGCCGCCGTAGATCATGCCGCCCAGACGGCCGTTGCCGATGGGCAGCGCTTCGAGCCAACGGGTGGCGGGACGGTCGTACCGGAGCGAGCCGGGCGGGAGGTGGACAGCACGGAAGTCCTGGGCGGAGAAGGCTTTCAGCATGGCGTGCACTTTCGTGACGGTGTGCCGGCGGACGGCTCAGCTGGTGAACGCGTGGTGGCGGCGCGCTATTTGGCGGGGGCGAAGATGTGCTGCGCGGCGACGGCGGCGCCGCCGCGGGCCCATTCCTCGAAGGGCAGGGGGCGGACGACGAGGTCGCAGTCGGCCGCGGCGCCGAAGGCACGGGCGGCGAAGGTCGTACGGATCTGGTCCTCGTACAGGTCGTAAGTGGCCACACCCTCACCGGAGATGATGATGCGCTCGGGTCCGATGAGGTTGGCCACGGAGGCCAGCGCCAGACCCAGCGCATGGCCGGCCCGGGCGAAGACAGCACGGACGTCGGCGTTGCCGGCATGCGCGAGACGGACCGCCTGATCCATCGTCAGAACCGGATCGCCCGTCGCCTGTCGGGCCTGTTCCGTGATGGCCTGGGTGGAGGCGACGGCCTCGACGCAGCCGGTGTTGCCGCAGGTGCACACGCGGTCGGTGCCGCCCACCGGAAGGTGACCCACTTCCCCCGAGACACCGTGGGCGCCCGAGACGACCCGGCCGCCGATGGAGATACCGCAGCCGATGCCCGCGCCGACGGTGACCAGGGCGAAGGACGACAGCCCGACCCCCACGCCGAACCACTGTTCCGCGACGGTCAGGGCACGTACGTCGTTCTCGATGACCGTCGGCAACTCCGTGGCCGTCTCGACGAGTTGGGCGAGGGGCACCCGGCGCCAGTTCAGGAAGGGGGAGTACTGGACGGTGCCGGTGTGGCCGTCGACGTCCCCGGAGATCGTGACGCCTATGCCGTGCAGGGCGCCGGCCGCACGAGGCGGTGCCTCCGCGGTCAGCCGGTCGACCAGCCGGGCGATGGCCAGGACGACCGTGCCGACGTCACGGGAGGTGAGCGCGGACCGGGCGGTGGCCAGCGGCCGGGCGGTCAAGTCGGCCAGTACGCCGATGAGTTCGTCACCGGTGATCTTCACGCCCACGAAACGGGCCCGCTCGGACCGCACCGCGATCAGCGTGGCGGGCCGGCCTGCGGTGCGCTCGGCCGTGCGGCCCAGCTCGGTGATCCAGCCGTCGGTCAGCAGGGGAGTGGCGACCTTGGTGATCGCGCCGGGCGACAGGCCCGTGCGGCGGCCGATCTCGGCGCGGGTGAGCGGGCCGTGCGCGAGCAGGGTCTGGAACAACAGAGCGGCCGCGGGTGGCTGATCGGCGAGCGTCATGCGGCGACCATACATTTCCATTGGAAAAGAAGAAAGGAGAAGTGCAACGCCGATCAGCGCCCGTCTTCCGCACTCATCTCCCCAATCCTGATCCATTCTTTCCGCGAATGTCGGTTATTCGGGCGGCGCAATATGTTGACGCTGGAAGAAAAGCGTGGCTACATTCGCGGCACCTCACGTCAGGTGGATGGGACGTCCACCGATGCAGGTCGCGGCCGGTTTCCTCCTCGACCGGCCGCGTAAGTCATCGCGGGCCGCGCTCCCGAACGGGCGCTGCCTTACGGCCACTTGGGCGGAGCCGAACGCCCACTCACCAATTCCCCATGCGGCTGACCGCGCAGGGGCACTTCCGGTCCTTCCCCGGGCCTCGCCGTGCCCTTTCGCGCCGAGATGGAGTAAACACATGGCTCGTCCAGCAGGACCCACGTCATCCGTACGCCACAGACTCCGTGCGGGCGGTGTGCGCCTTGGCCGCCTGCCCGTCCTGGCCGCCACCGCGCTCGTGGTGTCCCTCGCGGCGCCGACCGCGGCGGACGCCTCTCCGATGACGTCGAGTTCATCGTCCGACGCAGGTCACCAGCAGGCCGTCCTGGCCGCCAAGCCGTACATGGGCTGGAGCAGTTGGAGCCTGGAGGCCACCAGCTATCCCGGCTACGGCGGGGTGAACTGGCTCACCGAGGCGCACATCAAGCAGCAGGCCGACGTGGTCGCCTCGAAGCTCAAGTCGCACGGCTACGAGTACATCAACGTGGACGCGGGCTGGGCGAACGGCTTCGACCAGTACGCCCGCCCGACCGCGAACCCCACCACGTTCCCGCACGGCATGAAGTCCCTGGGCGACCACCTCCACCGCAAGGGCCTCAAGTACGGGCTCTACCTGGCCGTCGGCCTCGACCCCGCCGCGTACGGCGACGGCACGACCTCGATCCACAACGCACCCGGCTGCACCACCGCGGACCTCGTCTATCCCGACCTGCGCAAGACCAACGGGTGGAACTCCGCGTACAAGATGGACTTCACCAACGCCTGCTCGCAGAAGTACATCGACTCGCTCGCCGACCAACTCGCGGGCTACGGCGTGGACTTCCTCAAGGTCGACGGCGTGGGCCCCGGCTCCTGGCAGGGCGACGCGGACCACGACAACACCCCGGACGTGAAGGCCTGGCACACCGCGCTCCAACAGACCGGCCGCCGCATCCAGTTGACACTGTCCTGGTCGCTCAGCCACACCAAGGCCGAGACCTGGAAGGCCAACTCCAACGGCTGGCGGATCGACACCGACGTCGAGTGCTACTGCGACACGCTCGTCACCTGGAACAACTCCGTGAAGGGCCGCTGGAACGACGTCGTCCAGTGGATCGACGACGCGGGGCCCGGTCACTGGAACAACCTCGACTCCCTGAACGTGGGAGTCGGCGCCATGGACGGCCTCACCGAGGCCGAGCGGCAGAGCTACATGACGCTGTGGGCCATCGAGTCGGCGCCCCTGTACTCGGGCGACGACCTCACCAAGCTCGACCCCTTCGGGCTGAAGCTGCTCACCAACGACGAGGTGATCGCGGTGAACCAGTCCGGCCTGCCGGCCCGGCCGGTCAGCCAGACCTCGGACCAGCAGACCTGGTACACCCGCAATCCCGACGGCAGTTACACGGTCGCCCTGTTCAACCTGGGTTCCGCGGCCGCCGATGTCACCGCCGACTTCGCCGACCTGGGCATCAGCGGCCCGGCCGCCGTCCGTGACCTGTGGCAGCACAAGAACCTCGGCCGCGTCTCCGAGCGGCTGACCCAGAACCTCCCGGCGCACGGCTCACGCCTCTTCACGTTCACCCCGACCCGGCAGGGCGCCAATCCCGGTACTCCGCTGGGCGTGCGCGGCACCGCCGCCACCGCGACGAGCGTCTCGCTGGCCTGGGACAAGGTGAACACCGGCACCTCGCCCGTGAGCCGCTACACCGTCTACGCCGATGGTCGACCGGTGACCACGACCTCCGGTACGACGGCCACCGTCCACGGCCTCAGCGCAGCCCACGCCCACGAGTTCACGGTCGTCGCCCGTGACGCCAGGGGCCGTACCTCGGCGCCCAGCAAAGCCCTCGCGCTCACCACACCCGCGGCCGGCGGTCCCACCGCCTACGAGGCCGAGGCGTCCGGCAACCCGCTCACCGGCAACGCCGTGGTCGCCGGCTGCGACGCCTGCTCCGGCGGCCGGAAGATCGGCAACCTCGGCGGCGGCGAGGTGGCCGTCACGCACGTCAGCGCCCCGAAGGACGGCACGTACCTGCTGAAGCTGGACTACGTGGACGGCGACTCCAGCCGGGTCATCAACCTCAAGGTCGGCGACACCACTCTCCAGATCCCGGTGCCGGGCACCAACGACAACAACTGGGGTGCCCCGCAGTCGCTCACCCTCGCGGTGCCGCTGAAGGCCGGGGACAACACGCTCAGCTTCGGCAACGCCACGGACTACGCACCCGACATCGACAAGATCACCGTCTGATCCAACCGTTCGTACCGCACGCATCAGTACCGCACGCATTCGTACCGCATGCATTCGTACCGCATGCATTCGTACCGCACTAAGGAGGGTGCTGTGGTGGTCACATCACAGGGCAACCACGCAACGCCGGTGAAACCGCGCCCCGGTGAGTCGGGCGCGGTGGCCACCACAGCCAACTCGCCGGTCAGGAAGAAGAGTTCACCGAGGAAGGGCCGGCGCCCCACCGCCACCAGGTCGGCGGCGGCCCGCCGCCGGGACCTGCCGGTCGCCCTGTTGCTCATCCTGCCCAGCGTGATCGGCTTCGCGACCTTCTACGCCTATCCGACTCTGCGCGGCATCTATCTCAGCTTCACCGAGTTCCACGTCCTGAGCCCGCCGAAATGGGTCGGCCTCGCCAACTTCCGGGAGCTGTTCGGGGACGACGTCTTCTGGCACTCCCTGCTCGTCACCGCCTACTTCGTCCTGCTGTCCGTCGCCTTCGGCACGGTGATCTCGCTGGTGACGGCGGTGGTGCTCGACCGGGTGACGCGCTCGTCGGCGCTGCGCGGAGTGATCCTGCTGCCGTTCCTGATCTCCAACGTCATCGCCGCCCTGGTGTGGCAGTGGATGCTCGACCCGACCCTCGGCATCGTCAACATCGCCCTGAAACACCTGACCGGCCACTCCATCCTGTTCTTCGGCAGCGGGGGTTGGGCGATCCCCGCGCTCGCCGCGATCAGCGTCTGGAAGTGGATGGGCTACTACGCCCTGTTGATCTTCGCAGGCCTGCAGACCATCCCGCCGACCATCTACGAGGCGGGCCGGGTCGACGGCGCGAGCGAGATCCAGATGTTCCGCCGGCTGACCGTGCCCCTGCTGAGGCCGATCCTCGTCATGGTGGTCGTCCTGACGGTGATCAACTCCTTCCAGGTGTTCGACATCGTCCAGGTCACCACCGAAGGCGGCCCGGCCAACGCCTCGAACGTGCTGCAGATGTACATCTACCGCAAGGCCTTCCGCCAGTTCGACTTCGGCTACGCAGCCACCATGTCGCTGGCCCTGTTCGCCCTGCTCATCGCGGTCACCTTCACCCAACTGCGGCTCGCCCGAGCCAACGAATCCGACCTGAGCTGAAGGAGGCCGCCCCCATGGCAGTCACCGTCGCACCCGGCCCGGCGGCCGTCCCGCAACGCCGGCTCCCGAGGGACACCCGCAGGTTCTCGCCCGGCAGGGCCGTGGCCTGGATCTACCTCGCCGGCATCGTCCTCGTCACCCTCTTCCCCTTCTACTGGATCCTGCGCACCGCGCTGTCGAACAACTACCAGCTCGCGACCAACCCGTCCTCGCCGCTGCCGGTGGGCTTCACCTGGGGCGCCTTCGAACGCGTCCTCGGCATCGCCTCCACCGCCGAGGCACAGGCCCAGGGCGGCTCGGGCGCCACCCTCGACATCGCGATCTACCTGCGCAACTCGCTGATCTACGCGTCCGTGCAGACGGCGCTCATCGTGCTGCTCTCGGCAGCCGCCGCCTACGCGTTCTCCCGGCTGCACTGGCGTGGCCGCGACCTGGTGTTCAACATCCTGATCAGCGCCCTGATGGTGCCCAGCGTGTTCACGCTGCTGCCCAACTTCGTCCTTGTGAAGGACCTCGGACTCACCGACACCTTCGCCGGACTCATCCTCCCCGGCGGGCTGTTCCAGGCCTTCGCGCTGTTCTTCCTGCGGCAGTTCATGCTCGGCCTGTCCACCGAGGTCGAGGAAGCCGCCATCATCGACGGCGCCGGGCCGCTGCGGATCTTCTTCCGGATCATCCTGCCGATGTCGTCCGCGCCGATCGCCACCGTGTCGCTGCTGATGTTCGTCAACGCCTGGAACGACTACTTCTGGCCGCTGCTGATCGCCAACGACCAGAGCGTCCAACCCCTCACCCTCGCCCTCGGCGTGTTCAAGCAGTCCTCACCCCAAGCCGCCCCCGACTGGGCGGGGTTGATGGCCGCCGCCCTCATCGCGGCGCTGCCGATGCTGCTGCTCTTCATCGCCTTCGGCAAACGCATCGTCAACTCCATCGGCTTCTCCGGCCTCAAGTGATCAGCCGGCTTTTCCGGCCTCAAGTGATCAGCCGGTTTCGCCGGCCTCAAGTGATCAGTGAAAGAAGGAACGAACCATGAGAGTTCGCAAGGCCGTGGCCCTCGGAGCCACCCTCACCCTCGCGGCCGTCCTCTCCGCCTGCTCCTCCGACTCCGACAGCGGCTCCGGTTCCGGGACCCTGAACTGGTGGACCTGGGACGACAAGCAGGCGGCCGCCTACAAGGTCTGCGCCACGGATTTCGAGAAGGCCAACCCCGGCACCAAGGTGAAGATCACCCAGTACAACGTCGTGGACTACTTCACCAAGCTCACCGCCGGCTTCGTGGCCGGCAAGGCACCCGACGCGTTCCAGAACAGCGTCCAGTTCTTCCCGCAGTACGCCGACCAGAACCAACTGCTCCCGCTGGACGACTACATCAAGAAGGACGACTTCGACCTGTCCCGCTTCTCCGTCGGCGTCGACTCCTGGAAGTACACCGACGGCAAGCAGTACGGCCTGCCCCTGGACTGGGCGGCCACCGGCCTCTACTACAACACCGACATGCTCACCAAGGCCGGCTACTCCGTCGCCGACGTCCAGAAGCTGAACTGGAACCCCGACGACGGCGGCACGATCGGCAAGATGATCGCCCATCTGACCCTCGACACCAAGGGCCGGCGCGGTGACCAGCCGGGCTTCGACAAGGCGCACATCAAGACCTACGGCTTCGGCCAGCTCGCCGCCAAGGACTTCCTGGGCCAGTCCACCTGGAGCTCCTTCGTCTCCACGACGGGCTGGCGGCTCGGCAACAAGGCCAACTGGCCGACCGAGTTGAACTACAACGACCCGCGCCTGGTGAAGACCATGGACTGGATCCGCACCCTGGTGTCCAAGGGCTACGCACCCAAGATCGGTACGTTCACCAACACCGTGTCCGACGTCGACTTGCTCTCCTCGGGCAAGGTCGCGATGGAGACCGGCGGATCCTGGTCGGCGTCCACCTTCGCCAAGATCCCCAACGTCAAGGTCGGTATCGGTCCCACGGTCCTCGGCCCCGACGGCAAGACCCGTGCGGTCTTCAGCAACTCCAACGGCAACACCATCTGGGCGGGCACGAAGAACCCCGACCTGGCCTGGAAGTGGGTCTCCTACATGGGCTCCGAGGCCTGCCAGACCAAGGCGTCGGCGACCGGCACCTTCTTCCCGTCCATCCCCGCCTCGATGGACGCCTCCGCCAAGTCCCTCAAGGCGCAGGGCGTCGACCTCACGGTCTTCACCGACATGCTCAAGAACAAGGAGCTCTACCCCTCGCCGGACTTCAACAACGGCGCTGCCCTCCAGGACGCGATCGAGCCTATGATCGAGGCCTACTTCGCCGGTCAGAAGGACGACAGCGTCTTCGCGGAGATGCAGGCCAAGACGGAGAGCATCCTGAACGAGAAGTGACCGCCGCCCGCTCGGCGCACCACGGCCCGGACGCGGCCCGTACGGCGCGTCCTGCCGCCCTTCCCGAAAAGAGAACGTATGGCCACCACCCCCGCGCGAATCGTCAGCCTGCGCGCGGCCGGCACCTGCTTCGCCGTGGAACTCACGGAACCTGTGCCCCGAGTCCTGCACTGGGGAGCCGACCTGGGCGAGCTGACCACCGAGGACCTGACGGCGCTGAGCCTGACCGCCGAACCCGCGCTGCTCAACAACGCGCTGGACATCCCGCGCCGCTTCACGGTCTGGCCCACCGAGGCCGACGGCTGGTCCGGCACCCCGGCCCACCACGGCCACCTGGCCGGCACCGCCACCGCGCCCCGCCCCACCCTTTCCGGAGTCACCCACCGTGCCGACCCCGAGGGCGGCGGCGAACTCGAACTGCGGCTGACCGAGGCCGCGTCCGGCCTGGACATCACGCTCACCTACACCCTGGACGCCCACGGGATCCTCACCGCCGACGCCGTTCTCTCCCGTGCTGAGCGCTCCGAAGGCGACAGCACCGATCCGACGCCGTACGACCTCTCCGGCGCCCTGACCCTGCTGCCCCTGCCGCGCCGGGCCACCGAGATCCTGGACTTCACCGGCAAGTGGAGCCGGGAGCGCTCGCCGCAGCGCCGCCCGCTGCACCAGGGCGCCCATGTCCGTGACGTGCGACGCGGAAAGCCCGGCGTCGACTCTCCCTACCTGCTGACGGTGGGCGTACCGGGCTACGGGTTCCGCACCGGCGAGGTGTGGGCCGTACACGTGGCCTGGAGCGGTGACCAGCGCTACCTCGTCGAGCAACTCCCGGAAGGAGCGGGCGTACACGCCTCGGCGCTCGGCGGCGGCGAACTCCTGCGTGCCGGCGAGATCCGCCTCGCACCCGGCGACACGTACTGCACTCCACGCTGCCACTTCGCCTGGTCGGCGGACGGCCTGGACGGCATCGCCGACCGCTTCCACCGCCACCTCCGCGCCCGCCCCCAGCACCCGCGCGGCCCGCGCCCCCTCGTCCTGAACAGCTGGGAAGGGGTCTACTTCGACCACGACCTCGGCCGGCTGAAGGAGCTGGCCGAGCGTGCCGCGGCGGTAGGGGTCGAGCGTTTCGTGCTCGACGACGGCTGGTTCAGCGGGCGGCGTGCCGACACCGCGGGGCTCGGCGACTGGCTCGCCGACCCGACCGTCTGGCCCGAGGGGCTCAACCCCCTTGCCGACCATGTCCGGGCGTTGGGCATGGACTTCGGACTCTGGGTCGAGCCGGAGATGGTGAACCTCGACTCCCATCTGGCCCGCACCCATCCCGACTGGATCCTGGGCCCCGCCGCGGGGCTCGGCCCGTCCGCGCGCCACCAGCACGTCCTGGACCTCTCCCGCCCCGAGGTCTTCGACTACCTGCTGAAGTCACTGGACGCACTGGTCGGCAGCTACGACATCGCCTTCTTGAAGTGGGACCACAACCGCGAACTGCACGAAGCCGTCCACGCCCCCGGCGACCGACCCGCGGCCCATGCGCAGGTCGAGGCCCTGTACCGGCTCCTGGACGCGGTCAAGCAGCGGCATCCGGGCCTGGAGATCGAGAGCTGTGCCAGTGGTGGCGGCCGCGTCGACCTGGGGATCCTCGCCCGCACCGACCGGGTGTGGCCCTCGGACTGCAACGACCCCGTGGAGCGCCAGGCGATCCAGAACTGGACCGGCCAGTTGCTCCCGCCCGAACTCGTCGGCTCCCATGTGGGCGCGGCACGCAGCCACACGACGGCTCGCGTCACCTCCGACACCTTCCGCCTGATCACCGCCCTGTTCGGACACGCGGGCATCGAGCAGGACCTCGCGCGGTGTTCTGAGGAGGAGCTGACCAGGCTGACCGCCTGGGGTGCCCTCTACCGCGAACTGCGCCCCCTGCTCCACACCGGCCGCACCGTCCGCGCCGACCTGGAGGACGAGGCCCGTCTGCTGCACGGGGTGGTGGCCCAGGACGGCTCAAGTGCGGTGTACGCGTGGGCGCGAGTAGCCACCTCCCCGGAGGGCCAGTCCGGTCGCACGCCCTTCCCCGGCCTGCGCCCCGACGCCCGCTACCGACTCCGCGTGCGCACCGAACTGGGGCTGCCCTCGTTCCACCAGATCGCGTCGCCCCCGTGGTTGACGGCCGCGCAGGAGGACTGGCTCACCGTGCCCGGCGCGGTCCTGACCACGGCGGGCCTGCCCATGCCGACCTTGAACCCGGAGCAGGCACTGCTCATCGAGGTCCGTCGCGAAGACTGAGGAGTTCGGCGAAGTCACCGGGTCTCAGCGGGCGTTCGGGTCTCGCGCAACCGTGACGGACACGGGAAGTCGCCGCACTCCGTGCATCAGCAAGCCCGGAGTCCACTCCAAGTCGCCCTCGTCCACGGCCAGTTCAAGACGCTCCACCCGCCGCAGGAAGGTGGTGACGGCGACCTCGGCCTCCATCCTCGCCAACGGAGCGCCCAGGCAGTGGTGGACGCCGTGTCCGAAGGCGAGATGACCGGCCGACCGCCCGAGTCGGAAGGAGTCCGGCTCCTCGAACCGGGCGGGGTCCCGGTCGGCCGCCGCGAGGGACACCAGCAGCATGTCGCCTCTCCGCAAAGGCACTTCACCGACCAGCATGTCCTCGGTGGCGAAGCGCTCGGTCGCCGTGAGCACCGGTCCGTCCAGGCGGAGGAACTCCTCCACCACAGCGGGCACGAGGGAGGGATCGGCGCGCAGAGAGTCGAGCAGCTCCGGCCGCCGGGCAAGACCGAGGAGTACGGCCCCGATGAGATGGGCGGTCGTCTCGTACCCGGCGATCAGGAGAAGGAAGGCCATGCCGACCAACTCCGCGTCGGTGAGCCGGTCTTCGTCGGTGTCGTTCGCCAGCACGCTCAGCAGATCCTGTCCGGGCTCGGCCCGCTCGCCGGCGATCAGCTCCGCGAGGTACCCGCTCATCCAGACGTAGGCCTCCTCCCGGTCCTTGCCCGCGACCGGAGCCACGATCTGCTCCGAGGCCCAGCGGAACCTGTCCCAGTCGTCCAGCGGCACACCGAGCAGTTCACAGATCACGGCGATCGGTACGCGGGCGGCGAAGCCGTCGACCAACTCCGGTGACTCCTTGGCCAGTACGTCATCGGCCAGCCGGCCCGCGATCTCCCGCGTGCGGGGCCGCAGCGCCTCGACCCGCAACGGTGTGAAGGCACGCGTCACCACCTTGCGCAGCCGGGTGTGTTCGGGCGGGTCCACGGTCAGCATGTAGTCGACCCCGACCTCGTCCCGGACCCCGCTCATCAGCCAGCCGGGCTCCAGACCCGCGCGCTCGCTCCGCTTGGACACCCGCGGATCGGTGAGGACTTGGCGTGCCGCCTCGTAACCGGTGATCAGCAACTGCGGTGGCGCGCCCACCGGTTCGCAGCGGTGCGCGGCCGCGGAGTCCGTCAACTCCCTCAGCACCGCATGCGGATTCGCCTGGAAGAAGCCGCCTTCCAGCACCGTCCGCAACGGACCGCCGCCCTCGCGGGACTCGGCGTTCTCCCCGTCGCGCGGATCACCTGTCGTCATCGAGATCTCCCACCCGAATTCATTGCTCTTCACCGGCAAGCGCCGCCTGCTGTCCGACGGTCGCGCAACGCGCCGCACGCCGACGACGGCCATCCACATGACCGGCGCCGGTATGCGGAAGGTCGCGCGTCTGGTTAGGCGCCCTTGAACTGCGCAGTGACCGCGGCCACCCGCTTGCCCTGGTACAGCGCGGCGGCCCGGGCGGTGTCGTCGACGGGGATCGCGCCCTGACCGTTGACATGGCTGGTGCCGTACGGGTTGCCGTCGGCGAACTTCACCGGGTCCGTGTAGCCGGGGGTGACGATGATGCCGCCGAAATGGTGCACGGAGTTGTAGAGCGCGAGCAGGGTGGACTCCTGGCCGCCGTGCGCGGTGGCGGTGGCCGTGAAGCCGCTGTAGATCTTGTCGGCCAGCTTGCCCTGCGCCCACAGCCCGCCGAGCGTGTCGATGAACTGCTTCAGCTGGCTGGCGATGTTGCCGAACCGTGTGGGGCTGCCGAATATCACGGCGTCGGCCCACTCGATATCGGCCTGGGTCGCCACCGGCACGTCCTTGGTGGCCGCGGCGTGCGCCGACCACGCGTCGTTGGCGGCGATGGCCTCCTCGGGGGCGAGCTCGGACACGCGCAGAAGCCGCACCTCCGCACCCTCCTTGCGGGCACCTTCCGCCACCGACTCGGCCAACTCGTGCACGGTGCCCGTCGACGAGTAGTAGATGACTGCGATCTTGGGGGACATCGGAATTTCCTCTCGCTGCACTGCCGCACTACTGCTTGCTTGGGCAAGTATCCTCACTCGCCTGGAAATGCTTTGTCAAGCAAATAATAGGTATGCTGGAGTGGTCGTACCGGGGCTTGGGGAGGGAGGGGATGGGTGATGTCGACACCGTTGAGCAGCGCGGAGGAACGTCTCTGGCGCTCACTGCAGAGGGTGCTCGTGGCGCTGCCGCGCGCTCTGCACGAGGATCTGCTGCGCTCCACGGGCCTGTCGCTCAGCCAGTACCTCGTCCTGATGAACCTCTCCGAGACGGACGGCGACCGCATGCGCATGACCGACCTGGCCGGCGCCACGGGCTTGTCCGCGAGCCGCATCACCCGGCTCGTGGAGAGCCTGCGGGCGCAGGGTCTGGTGGTCAAGCGGACCCCTTCGGTGGATGCGCGGGGGAGCATGGCCGTCCTCACGGAGGCCGGTCGGCAGCGGCTGGTGGATGCCTATCCGGCCCATCTCGCCAGCGCGCGCCGACGCGTCATGGACCAGCTCGATCCCGCCCTGGTCCAGAGGCTGGCGGAGGAGTTGCAGGCGGTGGCCGAACCGCTCGCCTCCCGATGCCGGACCGGCTCCGGCCGTCCGCTCTGAACTGCCAAGTTTGTCCAGGGAGTTGACAAACTCCTGACGGATCGCCAGCATGCAATTCGCCTGCAGAAGTAAGAAATCGGACGACCACTTCACGCAAATACTCTGCAGCAGAGCACCGCTGATGCACGCGGCAAGCGCGGCCGGCGCGCGCCTTGCCTGACTCCCCACCGTCAGGAAGGAAGCTCTGTCATGTCTCAGCGCCCCCGCTCGGGGCTCAGATGGCTCACCGCCCTCGCACTCATCCTCCCAGCGATCGCCGCGGTGTCACCCTCGGGTGCGTCCGCCGCGCCCCAGGACATCCCGCCCGGCGACTACCAACACGTACAACTCGCGGGCGGTGCGGCCGAACTGGGGGAACCCATGTCCCTGGCCGTCCTGCCGGACCGTTCGACCCTGCACACCGCACGGGACGGCACGATCCGCCTCACCGACGCCATCGGCAACACCAAGGTGGCCGCCCAACTCGACGTCTACACCCATGACGAGGAGGGCCTCCAGGGCATCGCGGTCGACCCTGCCTTCACGACCAACCGGTACGTCTACGCCTACTACTCGCCGAAACTCAACACTCCGGCGGGAGACGCTCCGACCACCGGAAGCGCCGCGGACTTCGAGCCGTGGAAAGGGCACCTGAACCTCTCGCGCTTCGTCATGAAGAGCGACGGCACCCTGGACCTGGCGAGCGAGAAGGTCGTACTCGAAGTCGCCAACGACCGGGGCCAGTGCTGCCACGTCGGCGGGGACATCGACTTCGACGCGGCCGGCAACCTCTATCTGACCACCGGCGACGACACCAACCCCTTCGACTCCGCCGGATACGCGCCCATCGACGAACGCGCGGACCGCAACCCGCAGTTCGACGCCCAGCGCAGCTCCGGCAACACCAACGACCTGCGTGGCAAGGTCCTTCGTATCAAGCCCACCGCCGCCGGTGGCTACACCGTCCCGGCCGGGAACCTCTTCGCACCCGGCACCTCGGGTACCCGGCCCGAGATCTACGCCATGGGCTTCCGCAATCCGTTCCGCATGTCCGTGGACCGGGCCACCGGAATCGTCTACCTCGGCGACTACGGTCCCGACGCGGGTGGTGCCGATCCCGCCCGAGGTCCCGGCGGCCAGGTCGAGTTCGACCGCATCACCGCGCCGGGGAACTACGGCTGGCCCTACTGCACGGGCACCAACACCACCGCCGAGACGTACAACGAGTACACGTTCCCGAGCGGACCGTCCGGCGCCAAGTACGACTGCGCGGGCGGCCCGACCAACAACTCCGCCCGCAACACCGGGCAGTCGAAACTGCCGCCCGCCAAGGCGAGTTGGATCAGGTACGGCGGGGACGGATCGCCGCCCGAGTTCGGCGGCGGCTCGGAGTCCCCGATGGGCGGCGAGGTCTACCGGTTCGACCCGAACCTCAACTCCTCCGTCAAGTTCCCGCAGTCCCTGGACGGTCGCTTCCTCGCCGCCGAGTACGGACGGCAGTGGATCAAGTCGATCGAGGTCAAGAGCGACGGCACGTACGGGACCATCGAGGACTTCCCCTGGAACGGCACCCAGGTGATCGACACGGACTTCGGGCCCGACGGCGCGCTGTACGTCCTCGACTACGGAACCGGGAACAACAACCAGGCCCTGTACCGGATCGAGTACGTCGGAGGCAGCAACCGCAATCCGGTGGCCAAGGCGGCCGCGGACAAGACCTCCGGCGCCCTGCCGCTGACGGTGCAGTTCTCCTCCCAGGGCAGCAGCGACCCCGAGGGCGGGGCCCTGACCTACTCGTGGGACTTCGGCGACGGAGCCACCTCCACCCAGGCCAGCCCGAGCCACACGTACACCACCAGCGGGACCTTCCGTCCCACGCTCACGGTGAAGGACCCCGAAGGCCTCGCGGGCACGGCCAGTCTCGTCGTCACCGCCGGCAACACCGCTCCGACGGTCACGCTGCAGACCCCGGCCGACGGCCAGTTGTTCTCCTTCGGCGACAGCGTGCCCTTCCGCGTCCAGGCCACCGACCCCGAGGACGGCAGCGTCGACTGCGCCAAGGTCAAGGTCACCTACCTCCTGGGCCACGACAGCCACACCCACTCCATCACCTCCGCGAACGGCTGCTCCGGCACCCTCAACATCCCCCAGGACGGCGAGCACGACAGCGCCGCCAACCTCTACGGCGTGTTCGACGCCGAGTACACCGACAACGGCGGGCTCACCGGGCACTCCGTACGCACCTTGCAACCCCGCCACCGGCAGGCAGAGCACTTCACCGCCCAGTCCGGCATCGAAGCCGCGACGCACGGTCCCGCCGAGGGCGGCAGAACCGTCGGGTTCACCGACAACGGCGACTGGATCTCCTTCAAGCCGTACGCCCTCACCGGCGCCAACCGGTTCACCGCCCGCGTCTCCTCGGCCGGCCCCGGCGGCACCATCGAGATCCGCGCGGGATCCGCCACCGGCACCCTCCTCGGCACCACCACCGTGCCGCCGACCGGGAGTTGGGAGACTTTCACCGACGTCTCCACGGCACTGTCCAACATCCCCGCCGGCAGCACCGAGCTGTTCCTGGTTTTCCGCGGACCGACTGGCCAGGGCAACCTCTTCGACCTCGACGCCTTCACGTTCGGCACCGCCGCCACCGGCGCCGCACAGGAGGCGGAGGCGTTCACCTCAGGTTCCGGTGTCCAGACAGCCGCCCACGCGGCGGCCAGCGGCGGGCAGACCCTCGGGTACATCGACAACGGCGACTGGGCGGGCTACGCGAACGTCTCCACCGCCGGAGCCTCCGGCTTCTCCGCCAAGGTCTCCTCGGCCGGAGCCGGCGGCACCGTACAGATCCGCTCCGGCTCGGCGACCGGAACTCTGCTCGGCTCGGTCGCCGTCCCGGTGACCGGCGACTGGGAGACCTTCACCACCGTCAGCACGACGCTCAGCGGCAGTGGCTCGGGCCCGCTCTTCCTGTCCTTCACCGGCGGCAGCGGATCGCTCTTCGACATCGACACCTTCACCTTGAACGCATCGGCACGAAAGGGGAGTTGACCATGATCAGACGCACCTGGCGCACCGCCCGGCGGCTGGCGGCTCTCGCCCTGGCCACGGCCTGCACCCTGTCCCTGCCTGCGGTGACGGCACACGCCGGCCCCACCAAGGCGGCGGCCGACTTCGACGTACTGGTCTTCTCCAAGACCGCCGGATTCCGGCACGACGCCATCCCCGCCGGCATCGACGCCCTGCGCACCCTCGGTACGCAGAACAACTTCTCCGTCACGGCGACCGAGGACGCCGGCGCCTTCACCACAGCGAACCTGGCCTCGTACGAGGCGGTCGTCTTCCTCAGCACCACCGGCGACGTCCTCGACGACACCCAGCAGAACGCCCTGCAGTCCTACGTCGACAACGGCGGCGGCTACCTGGGCGTCCACGCGGCGGCCGACACCGAGTACGACTGGCCCTACTACAACCAGCTGGTGGGCGCGTACTTCAAGAGCCATCCCGCCATCCAGCAGGCCACGGTGAAGAACGAGGACCGCACCCACCCGGCCACCGCGCATCTCACCCCGACCTGGACGCGCACCGACGAGTGGTACAACTACCGCACCAATCCGCGGTCCGGCGTGCACGTCCTGCAGTCCCTCGACGAAAGCACCTACAGCGGCGGCGAGATGGGCGCCGACCACCCGATCACCTGGTGCCACCCGCAGGGCAAGGGCCGCTCCTTCTACACGGGGCTCGGCCACACCATCGAGTCCTACAGCGACGCCGCCTTCCGGAGCCTGCTGCTGGGCGCCGTGCGGTACACGGCGGGCGCGGCACCGGGCAACTGCTCGCCGCCGTCCGGCAGTCGGACCGTCGAGGGAGAGGCGTTCACCTCGGGTTCCGGTGTCCAGACGGCCGCCCACGCGGGAGCGAGCGGTGGGCAGACCCTCGGTTACATCGAGAACGGCGACTGGGCGGGCTACGCGAACGTCTCCACCGCCGGTGCCTCGACCTTCACCGCCAAGGTGTCCTCGGCGGGAGCGGGCGGCACGGTCGAGATCCGTTCCGGCTCGGCCACGGGCACGCTGCTCGGGTCGGTTCGGGTACCGGTGACCGGGAGTTGGGACACCTTCACGACTGTCTCGACCACGCTGACGTCCTCCGCGTCGGGTTCCCTCTTCCTGAGATTCACCGGCGGCAGCGGATCGCTCTTCGACATCGACACCTTCACCCTGGGCACCACCCCGGTCGCCAAGGCGCTCAACCAGAACGTGCATCTCTTCTACTACCCCTGGTACGGCAGCCCGGTGGTGAACGGGGACTGGCGGCACTGGCAACAAGGCGGCCACACCCCGCCCGACGACATCGGCGCCGACCTGTACCCGGCGCTCGGCCCGTACGACTCCGCCGACTACGCGGGTGCCGTGGCACAGCACATGAAGTGGGTCGCCCGGTCCGGCGCCGGTGTCATCGTCTACAGCTGGTGGGGACAGGGCAGTTACGAGGACCGGATCGCCCGGGGCGTCCTGGACGCCGCGCAGAAGGAGGGCGTCAAGGTGGCCTGGCACCTGGAGCCGTACGCCGGCCGCACCGGTGCCTCTACCGCCGACGACATCCGGTACATCAACACCACGTACGGCGGCCACCCCGCCTTCTACCGTTCCGCGGACCACGGTGACAAGGGCGCCTTCTACGTCTTCAGCAGTCTCGACGTCACCGACTGGACGGCACTGGACCAGGTCACCGGCAGCAGCATCGTGCTCGCCCAGACCACCGACACCAGCAAGATCCAGCACTTCTCCGGGCTGTACACCTACGACGGCATCGCCGGTGCCACCGCCCCGGGCTGGAAGCAGGCGGGGGACTACGCCCGCGCCAACAACCTCATCTGGTCCCCGTCGGTCGCACCCGGGTACATCGACGACCGGGCGGTACCCGGCAACACGACCCCCACCGTGGACCGCGCCGCCGGCGCGGCCTACGACCGGCAGTGGGGCAACGCCCTCGCACCCGAGACCGGCGGCCCGCCGACCTGGGTGTCGGTGACGTCCTTCAACGAATGGCACGAAGGCAGTTCGATCGAACCGGCCGACGCGACCCCGCCCGCCGGCCACAGATACCAGACGTACGACGGAGCGTACGGACTGACCGGACCGGCGGCCGAGACGGCCTACCTGGACCGCACCGCCTACTGGGCGGACCGGTTCCTGAACGCGCGCAACTGACCCTTCGCACACCGGAGCCGTGGGGGGGGGGGCCCCCGCACCCCCCCGCGGGGGAGGGGGGCGGCCGGCGGGGGGGCGGGGGGAGGGGGCGAGAGGGCGCGGGGGGGGCGAGCGCGGCAA